>NZ_LZML01000145.1:0-261266 GCF_001665695.1 Nocardia sp. 852002-51101_SCH5132738
TGTGATTTTCACGTCGGGGTCGACGGGTCGTCCCAAGGGTGTGGCGGTGAGTCACGGGGCGATCGTGAATCGTCTGGTGTGGATGCAGTCGGAGTATCGCCTCGGTGCGGATGATGCGGTGTTGCAGAAGACTCCGGCGACCTTCGATGTGTCGGTATGGGAGTTCTTCTGGCCGTTGCAGGTGGGTGCGCGGCTGGTGGTGGCGCGTCCGGACGGCCACCGCGACCCGGTCTACCTCGCGCGCGTTATGGACGACGAGGCGATCACGACCGCGCACTTCGTGCCCTCGATGCTGTCGGTCTTCGTCGACGCGGCGGCCGATGCCGCCGCGATGGTTCCCGCGCGCCTGCGTCGCGTGTTCACCTCGGGTGAGGCGTTGCCCGCGGATACGGCCGCGCGCTGGCGTGAGCTCGGTGGTGCGCCGCTGCACAATTTGTACGGTCCGACCGAGGCCGCGGTCGACGTCACCTTCCACGAGGTGACCGATGCCGACACCGTGACCGTGCCGATCGGCCGTCCTGTCGCCAATACCCGTGTCTACGTGCTGGATTCGGCTCTGCGTCCCGTCCCTGCCGGTGTCACCGGCGAGCTGTACCTTGCCGGAGCACAATTGGCCGAGGGATATGTCGCCCGGCCCGACCTGACCGCGGACCGCTTCGTGGCCGATCCGTTCCGCGCCGGTGAACGCATGTATCGCACCGGCGATATCGCACGCTGGCAGGCCACGGGCGAACTGGAATACATGGGCCGCGCCGATTTCCAGGTGAAGGTGCGCGGCCTGCGCATCGAACTCGGTGAGATCGAGGCCGCCCTGCGCGAATCCGAGGGCGTCGCCCAGGCCGTGGCCGTGGTGCGCGACGACCGCGACACCGGCGATCGGATCGTCGCCTACGTGGTCGCCGCGTCCGGCCGTGACCTGGATGCCGAGCGGGTGCGCGCCGACTGTGCCCGGCGGCTGCCCGAATACATGGTCCCCGCGGTGCTCATGACCATGGACGCCCTGCCCCTCAACGCGTCGGGCAAACTGGACCGGAAAGCCCTGCCGGAGCCGGCTTTCCGGGCGCGCGCCTACCGCGCTCCCGGCACGCGGGCCGAACTCGCCGTCGCCGCCGTCTACGCGGAGCTGCTGGGTCTGGACCGGGTCGGACTGGACGACGACTTCTTCGCCCTCGGCGGCAATTCGCTGACCGCCACCCGTGTGGCCGCCCGGCTGGGCGCTGAACTCGACGCCGAACTACCGATACGCCTGATCTTCGATGCGCCGGCCGTCGGCGCCTTGGCCGCCCGCGCCGCGGAATTCGCGGGCCGCGGCGCCGCCGTGCCGCTGATCGCGCGCCCGCGCCCGGACCTGGTGCCGCTCTCGCCGGCGCAGCAGCGGATGTGGTTCCTCAACCGGTTCGACCCCGGGCAGAGCGTGCACAACATCCCCGTCGCGCTGCGCCTCACCGGTGCGCTGGATACGGCGGCGCTGGAATCCGCACTCGCCGATATCGTCGCGCGCCACGAGACGCTGCGCACGGTGTACCCGGATATCGGCGGCATCGGCTACCAGCAGATTCGGCCCGCCGACCACGTACCGGTGTTGTCGCGGCTGCACGACGACGACATCGCCGCGGTCATCGGCGCATTCGTCGCCGAACCCTTCGATGTGACCACCGAGGTTCCGCTGCGCGTGGCCCTGTTGCCGGTGCGATCGGAAAGCGCTGCGCCCGAACATATTCTGGTTCTCGTCGTTCACCACATCGCCGCGGACGGCTTCTCGATGGGACCGCTCGCGCGCGATATCGCCACGGCCTACGCGGCCCGCAGTGCCGGGACCGCGCCGCAGTGGCACGAGCTGGCGATCCAGTACGCCGACTACGCGCTGTGGCAGCGCGACGTACTCGGCGCGGAATCCGATCCCGAGTCCTCGGCCGCGCGCCAACTGGAGTTCTGGCGCGACCGGTTGCGCGGACTTCCGGCCCGGCTGGACCTGCCCACCGACCGGCCACGCCCGGCGGTGGCCGATCACGCGGCGGCCACGATCACCGTCGACTTCGACGCGCGGCTGCGCGCCGGCCTGGACGACCTGGCCGGACGCTACGAGAGCACGCCCTTCATGGTGGTGCACGCCGCGCTCGCGGTACTGCTCGCCCGGATGTCGGGTACGGCCGACATCGCCATCGGCGCACCGGTCGCCGGACGTGGTGCGGCGGTGCTCGACGATCTGGTCGGCATGTTCGTCAACACCCTCGTGCTGCGCTCCGATATTCAGGCGGCGCAGCCGTTCTCGGCCGTGCTGCGGCAGGTGCGCGAGAGTGATCTCGCCGCCTTCGCCCACGCCGACATCCCCTTCGAGCGGCTGGTGGAGGTGCTCGACCCGCCTCGATCGCAAGCCCACCACCCGCTGTTCCAGGTGGCCTTGTTCTTCCAGAACCTGAATCCGGTGACGGTCGAACTGGGTGAGCTGACCGTCGGCGAGGTGCGCCTCGACACCGCGGTGAATCCGTTCGACCTGCAGGTCACCGTCACCGATCGCGAGATCGGGTTCACCTATGCGACAGCACTTTTCGACGCGGCGACGGTCGAGGGGCTGGCCGCGCGGTTCCTGCGGGTGCTCGAGTCGGTCATCGACGAGCCGCAGCGCGTCGTCGGCGATATCGACCTGTTCGCCGCCGGTGAGCGCGAGCGCGTCCTCACCGAGTGGAACGATTCGGCGCATATCGGTTTCGGCGCGGAACTGCTGCTCGACGAATTCGAAGCCCAGGCCGCGACCGCGCCGCAACTGCCCGCGGTGCGCTACATCCCGGACGACGGGTCGGCGCCGACCGTCCTCACCTACGGCGAGCTGGACAGCCGCAGCAACCGGCTCGCCCGCCACCTCATCGCCGCCGGGGCGGGCCCGGAATCGCTGGTCGCCCTGTCGATTCGGCGTTCGCCGGCGTTGGTGGTGGCGATGTACGCCGTGCTCAAGGCCGGCGGGGCCTACGTTCCCATCGATCCCGACCATCCGGCCCAGCGCATCGCCCACATCCTGGAGACGGCCCGGCCCGCGGTCCTGCTCACCACCGCCGGTGCCGAGGTGGACTTCGACGGCCCGACCGTCGCGGTCGACTCCGTCGCCCTCGACGCCTACCGCGACGACCCGATCGCGGTGAACGAACGTCACAGCCCGATGTACGCGAACCATCCGGCCTACGTGATCTTCACCTCCGGTTCGACCGGAAAGCCCAAGGGCGTCACCGTCACTCACGCGGCGATCGTCAATCAGATGACGTGGATGCAGGCCGAATACCGGCTCACCGCCGCCGATGTGTACCTGCAGAAGACCGCGACCACCTTCGACGTCTCGCTGTGGGGCTACTTCCTGCCGTTGCGGATCGGCGCCACCCTGGTGCTGGCAGCTCCGGACGGCCACCGCGATCCGGGCTACCTCGCCGAGACCATCGCCGAATACGGCGTCACCGTCACCGATTTCGTGCCCTCGATGCTCAGTGTCTTCGCCGCGCAGGTCGGCTCGGCGCAGGTGCGGTCGCTGCGACAGGTGTTCGTGATCGGTGAGGCGCTGCCCGCCGAGACGGTGCGGGCGTTCGGCGCGATCAGCTCGGCGCGGCTGCACAACCTGTACGGGCCCACCGAGGCGGCAGTCTCGATCACCTACCGGGATGTCACCGGGGTGACCGACCGCCCGGCCCTGCCGATCGGCCGGCCCGAATGGAACAGCCGCGTCTACGTGCTGGATTCGCGGCTGCGGCCGACCCCGCCGGGTGTCGCGGGGGAGTTGTATCTGGCCGGCGCCCAACTGGCGCGCGGTTACTACGGCCGCGCCGACCTCACCGCCGACCGGTTCGTCGCCGATCCGTTCGCGGTGTCGAACGGCGCCGGCGAACCCGGCTCCCGGATGTATCGCACCGGTGATCTGGTGCGCTGGGACGTCGGCGGCGGCGCACCGGAACTGATCTACCTCGGCCGCACCGACTTCCAGGTGAAGTTCCGCGGTCAGCGCATCGAACTCGGCGAGATCGAGGCGGTGCTCGCGGCGGTGCCCGGTGTCGCCGCGGCGGCCGTGCGAACCGTGACGGCTCCGGGTGGCGATCACCTCATCGGTTTCGTCACCCCGGCCGGCGACGGCTCTGTCGCACCCGGCCTCGGCGAGCGGGCGCGCGACGCCGCCGTCGCGCAACTGCCCGGGTACATGGTCCCGTCGGCCGTGGTCGTCCTGGACGCGTTCCCGCTCAATGCTTCCGGCAAGCTCGATCGCACTGCGCTGCCCGATGCCGGTGATCCGCGGGTCGCGGCGGTCTTCGGCGGTGGCGAGTACCGGGAGCCGAGCACACCGGCTCAACGACTGGTCGCCGAAACCTTCGCACAGGTACTCGGCATCGAACGGGTCGGCGCCGACGACGACTTCTTCGCCCTCGGCGGTAATTCGCTGGTCGCCACGCGGGTACTGGCCCGGCTCGGCGAGCGCCACGGCCGTCGCGTTCCGGTGCGCCTGCTGTTCGAACACCCGACCGTCGCCGGTCTGGCCGCCGCCATGAGCGACATCGACGGCAGTGCAACGGATCTGCCCGGGCCCGTCGCCGCCGAACGGCCCGAGGTCGTTCCGCTGGCGCCGGTGCAGCAGGGCATGTGGTTCCTCAACCGCCTGGCTCCGGATTCGGCGGCCGACAATATCGCGGTCGCGGTGCGCATCCTCGGCGATCTGGACGAGGCGACCATGTACGGCGCCTTCACCGATGTGGTCGCCCGCCACGAGGCGCTGCGCACCTACTATCCGCTCGATGCCGAGGGCGAGGGCTGCCAGGCAGTGCTGCCTCCGGAACAGGCGCATATCGAGTTCGAGAGCCGAACGGGCGCCGCGGCGCAGCCGATCGCCGACTTCGCCGGACGCGGTTTCGACGTCACCGCCGCACCGCCGGTACGGGCCCTGCTCATCCGCGAATCCGACACCAGCCACGTCTTCGTCGTGGTCGTCCACCACATCGCCGCGGACGGCTATTCGCTGAATCCGCTGCTGCGGGATCTGATCGCCGCCTATCTGGCCCGTCGGACGCGGACCGCGCCGAACTGGCCCGCGCTGCCCGTGCAGTATGCGGATTACGCACTGTGGCAACGACAGTCGCTGGCTGCCGCCGAGGCCGAACATCTGGACTTCTGGACCCGGACGCTGGCGGATCTGCCCGGCGAACTCGCCCTGCCCGCCGACCGGCCGCGCCCCGCCGTGGCCTCGCGCCGGGGTGCGGTCGTGCGCGGTCGTATCGACGGCGCCGTCGCCGGTGCGGTCCACCGCCTCGCCAAGGCGCACGGCGCGACCCCGTTCATGGTCTGGCACGCCGCCCTGACCGTGCTGCTGGGCCGGCTGTCCGGCGGTGACGACATCGCGATCGGTACCCCCGTCGCCGGACGCGGCGCCAGTGCACTCGACGAGCTGATCGGCATGTTCGTCAACACCCTGACGCTGCGGACGAGACCTCGGATCGGCGACAGTTTCGATGCGGTGCTCGCGCACACCCGCGCCGTCGACCTGGCCGCATTCGCTCATGCGGCACTGCCTTTCGATCGCGTGGTCGACGCCCTGGGCGTAGCACGCACCGCGGATCGCAACCCACTGTTCACGGTGTCGCTGAGCTATCTCAACCTCGGCTCGCACACCCACGCCGTGCCGGGGCTGATCCTCGAACCGGTCGAATTCGACAATCCCGTGGCCAAATTCGACCTGCAGTTCACCGTGTCGGACGAACTGGACGCCGAGGGGCACTTGCCGCTCGAACTCACCTATGCCACCGACCTGTACGACCCGGCCACCGCGGCGGGACTGTTGCGGCGGCTGGGCCGGGTGATCGGTGCCGCCGTCGCCGAGCCGCGGCGCGCCGTCGGCGATATCGACCTGCTGTCCCCGGCCGAACACGCGGCCCTGCTCGACGCTCGGCCCACGCCGTTCGTCGCCGCCCGCACACTCGCGGATTTCCTGGCGGAGGCGGCGCGCCGCAATCCCACCGGTATCGCGCTGTGTGGCGACGGCCGGGATGTGACCTACGCGGAACTGGATGCCGAATCGAGCCGATTGGCGCGGGTCCTGATCGAATCCGGCGTCGGCGCGGAGGATTTCGTCGCGATCGCGATCACCCGCTCGGTGCGGTGGGTGGTGGCCTGGTGGGCGGTGGCGAAGGCGGGTGCCGCCTTCCTGCCCGTCGATCCGGACTATCCGGCGGAGCGGATCGCCCATATGCTCGCCGATTCCGGTGCGGCCGTGGGTATCACCACCGTCGCGGACGCCGTCGCGCTCCCGGCGACGCTGCGCGCGCTCACCGTCGACGCGCCGGAATTCGCTGCGCGCCTGCGGAATACTTCTCCCGAGCCGATCGAGGCGCACGAACTGCTGCGCCCGGTCCGGTTGCAGAATCCGGCATGGATGATCTACACCTCCGGCACGACCGGTAAGCCGAAGGGCGTCGTGGTGACCCACGGCGGTATCGGGGCCATCGTGGCCGCGCATCGCCGGCACTATCGGGTCGATTCGGGCGCGCGGGTGCTGCACGCCTCCTCCCCGAGCTTCGACGCGTCGATGCTGGAACTGCTGATGGCCTTCGCGGGCTCGGCGACCGCCGTCATCGCACCGGTCGGCGTGTACGGCGGCGACGAGCTGACGGAACTGCTGGCAGCGCAGCGTGTTTCGCACGCCTTCATCACACCCGCCGTGCTGCGGACCCTCGACCCCGCCGCGCTGCCCCGGCTGCGACGGCTGACGGTCGGTGGTGAGGCCTACGGTCCGGACCTGATGGCTCACTGGGCCGCGGGCCGCGAATTCCACAACACCTACGGCCCGACCGAGACGACCGTGTTCGCCACCGTGAGCGCGGTGAAGCGTCCGGGCGACCCGCTGGACATGGGCGCCCCGATCGCCGGAATGTCGGCGGTGGTACTCGACGGGCGGCTGCGCCCGGTGCCACTCGGCGTCACCGGTGAGTTGTATCTGCGCGGCCCCGGGCTCGCGCGCGGTTATCACGCGCGGGCGGCGCTGACGGCCGAGCGCTTCGTCGCCGATCCGTACGGTGCGCCGGGCGAGCGGCTCTACCGCACCGGCGATCTGGTGCGCTGGGTGGCGCGCGGCGAGGACTACGTCGTCGAATACGTGGGCCGCTCCGACCATCAGGTGAAGGTGCGCGGCCTGCGCATCGAACTCGGCGAGATCGACGCGGTGCTCGCGGCGCACGAGTCGGTCGGATTCGCCGCCACCCTCGGCCATCTCGATGCGGCGGGGGAGACCTCGCTGGTCGCCTATGTGGTCGCCGCAGCCGGGCACGTGGTCGACGTGGACGAACTGGTGGCCCACGCCTCCCGCAGCCTCACCGCGTACATGGTCCCGGCCGCGATCATGGTCATCGACGAGATTCCGCTGACGCCGACCGGAAAACTGGATCGGAAGGCGTTGCCGGAGCCGGTTTTCCGGGTAGCCGAATTCCGCGCCCCGCGCACGGCCGCCGAATCCACGGTCGCCGACATCGTGGCCGGGGTGCTCGGCCTCGGCGAAGCCCGCCGCATCGGCCTCGACGACGACTTCTTCGCACTCGGTGGCAACTCGCTCACCGCAACCCGGTTGGCCGCGCGGCTCGGATCGGCATTCGACACGACGGTGCCGGTGCGCGCCGTCTTCGAACATCCCACCGTGGCCGCCCTGGCGGCCGTCGCCGCGGCGCCGGAGGGCGCGCCGGCCCGGGTGGCGCTCACCCCGCGCGCCGTCGACGGGCCGGTGCCGCTGTCGCTCGCGCAGCAGCGCATGTGGCTGCTCAACCGGATGGACGAGCACTCCGCCGCCTACACGATCCCGCTCGCGATGCGGTTGAGCGGTGCACTCGACGTGCCCGCGCTGAATGCCGCGTTCGCCGATGTGGTGGCCCGGCACGAGGTGCTGCGCACGGTGTATCCGCAGACCGACGCGGGACCGGTGCAGGTGATCCTCCCGGTCGCCGACGCCCCGGCACCGCATTTGGCGCCCGTGCCGCTGCGCGGCGCCGACATGCTCGATGCCGTATCGCACTTCGTCACCGAGCCGTTCGATGTGACGGCCGCGGTGCCGCTGCGGGCCCGGCTGTTCGTCGTCACCGACGCACCCGGCAGCGAGTACGTCCTGGTCGTGGCCATGCATCACATCGCCGCCGACGGGTCCTCGCTGGTACCGCTGGCCCGGGACGTGATGACCGCCTACGCCGCCCGCCGCGGCGGGACAGCGCCGGACTGGACGCCGCTGCCGGTCCAGTACGCCGACTTCGCGCTCTGGCAGCGCGAGGTGCTCGGCTCCGAGGAGGATCCGGAATCGCCGGCCGCCCGGCAGATCGGGTACTGGACCCGCACGCTGGCGGGGCTGCCGGACCAGCTGGCGCTGCCCACTGACCGGCCGCGTCCGGCGACGGTCTCCACCGCCGGCGGCACCGTCGATTTCACCGTGGACGCCTCGACCTACTCCCGGCTGGCCGAGATCGGGCGCACCCACGGCGCGACGCTGTTCATGGTGATGCACGCCGCCTTCGCGACCCTGCTGTCGCGGCTGTCGGCCTCGACGGATATCGCGATCGGTACTCCCATCGCCGGCCGCGGTGACAGGGCCCTCGACGAACTGGTCGGCATGTTCGTCAACACCCTGGTGCTGCGCACCGAGGTCGATCCGGGCGCCGGCTTCGCCGAACTGCTCACGGGCGTGCGCGACGGCGACCTGGCCGCCTTCTCCCACGCCGACATTCCTTTCGAGCGGCTGGTGGAGGTGCTGAACCCGGTCCGGTCGACCGCCCGGCATCCGCTGTTCCAGGTCGGATTCTCCTTCCACAACCAGGCCGCCGCCGAATTCGCGCTGGACGGCCTGACGGTGAGCGCGGCGGATTTCGATACCGCGGTCTCGCAGTTCGACCTGCATCTGGTGATCACCGACCGCTACGACGCATCCGGTGCGCCGCTCGGCATGGCCGCCTCCCTCACCTACGCCACCGCTCTCTTCGATGCCCCCACCGTGGCCGGCTTCGGCGAGCGGCTGCTGCGGCTGCTGGAAGCGGTGTGTGCCGATCCGGCTCGGGCGCTCGGCTCGGTGGATCTGCTCGCGTCGCAGGAGCGAGCGCGGATTCTGCAGACCTGGAACGATACCGCCGAAACATATTGCGCGACAACGCTTCCCGCGCTGTGGAACGCGACGGTGGAAGCCGCCGGTTCCGCACCCGCGCTGATCGTCGATCGCGACGGCGCCGGTGAACCGGTGAGCTATGCCGAATTGTCGGCGCAGGTCAACCGTCTCGCCCGGCATCTCATCGCACTGGGCGTCGGCTCGGAGACCCGCGTGGCGCTGGCCGTGCGCCGTTCCCGGGAACTGATCGTCGCCATGTACGCGGTCGGCGTCGCCGGTGGCGCGTACGTGCCGGTCGATCCGGACCAGCCGGCCGAACGCGTCGACTACATCCTCTCGACCGCGGCTCCGCTGTGTGTGCTGACCACCTCGGATATCGCACCGACGCTGCCGGACGGGCAGTTCCGCGTGGTGGACATCGACGAGGTGCCGGAGCTGTCCGCCGCCCCGGTGACCGATCGGGACCGCCGTGCCCCGCTGCTGCCGCAGCATCCGGCCTATGTCATCTTCACCTCCGGATCGACGGGCCGGCCCAAGGGCGTCACCGTCGCGCACGAGGCGATCGTCAACCAATTGCGCTGGAAGACGGCGGCATTCGAATTGGGTGCCGACGACGCGGTGTTGTTGAAGACCGCCGCCACCTTCGACCTGTCGGTGTGGGAGTTCTGGTCCGCCGCCGTCTGTGGTGGCCGGCTCGTGGTCGCCGCCCCGGACGGCCATCGCGATCCCGCCTACCTCGACGAGCTGATGCGGCGTGAGCGGGTGACCACGCTGCATGTCGTCCCGTCGATGCTCGACGCGCTGCTCACCGCCTCCGGCGGACGCCTGCCGGCCTCGCTGCGCCGCATCCTCGCCATCGGCGAGGCCCTGCCCGCGACTACCGCTCAGCGCGTGCGCCGCGCCGGTTCCGCCCGCCTGTACAACCTCTACGGCCCGACCGAGGCCGCGGTCTCGATCACCGCCCACGCGGTCGACGACACCGACACGGTGACCGTTCCGATCGGTCGTCCGGAGGCCAACAGCAGGGTGTACGTGCTGGATTCGCGGCTGCTGCCGGTGCCGGTGGGCGTGCCCGGTGAGCTGTATCTGGCCGGTGCGCAGCTGGCGCGCGGCTACGACGGACGCGCCGATCTGACCGCGGAACGGTTCGTGGCCGACCCGTTCGAATCCGGAGCCCGCATGTATCGCACCGGCGACGTGGTGGCCTGGAACGCGGCCGGCGAACTCGAATATCGGGGCCGCACCGATTTCCAGGTGAAGGTGCGAGGCTTCCGCATCGAACTCGGGGAAATCGAGGCAGCGCTGCTCGCGCTGCCGGCGCTCGCGCAGGCCGCCGTGCTGGCCGTATCGGATCCGCGCACCGCCGATCGACTGGTCGCGTATCTCGTCCCGTCCGCCGGTGATGTCGATATCGCCGAGGTGAAAGCGGCTCTGGCCCGGACACTTCCGTCCTACATGGTGCCCGAGGCGTTCGTCGTCCTCGAGGCGCTGCCGCTGACGGTGAACGGCAAACTGGACCGGGCCGCGCTGCCCCGCCCCGTCTTCGAGGCGACCGCCTACCGCGCTCCCGCCGGCCCGGTGGAACAGACGATCGCCGATATCTACGCCGACGTGCTGGGGGCGCCCCGGGTCGGCGCCGACGACGACTTCTTCGCCCTCGGCGGCAACTCGCTGCTGGCCACCCAGGTATCCGCCCGCCTCGGCGCGGCCCTGGACGCCCGGATTCCGGTGCGGCTGCTGTTCGAGGCCTCGACGGTGGCCGCGCTCGCGGTGCGCGTGGACGGCCACATCGGCTCCGGTGGTCGCACGGCGCTGACCGCCGGACCGCGGCCCGAGGCGCTGCCGCTGTCGCTGGCACAGCAGCGGATGTGGTTCCTCAACCAGTTCGAACCCGAATCCGCGGCCTACAACGTGCCCGCCGCCGTGCGGCTGCGCGGTGAGCTGCGGGTCGACGCGTTGCAGCAGGCGGTGCTCGACGTCCTGTCCCGGCACGAGGTGTTGCGCACCGTGTATCCGCAGACGGCCCACGGTGTCGTGCAGCACATCCTGCCCGCCGCGCAGGCGGGCGCGGACCTCACCCCGCGGCCGGTCGGCGCCGACGAGGTCGCGGCGTGCATCGCCGAACTGGCCTCGGCCGGCTTCGACGTGAGCACCGAGGTACCGATTCGCATTGCGCTGCTGCGCCTTTCGGCAGACGAACACGTGCTGGTGTTCGTGGTGCATCACATCGCCGCCGACGGCTGGTCCATGCGGCCACTGACCCGCGATGTCATGCTCGCCTACGCCGCGCGCAGCGCCGGCCAGGCTCCGCACTGGACGCCGCTACCGGTGCAGTACGCGGATTACGCGCTGTGGCAGCGGCAGGTGCTGGGCTCGGAAGACGATGCGCGGAGCCTGATCTCGACGCAGGCGCGCTACTGGCGCGAGGCCCTGGCCGGTCTGCCGGACGAGGTGAATCTGCCCGCCGATCGCCCGCGTCCGGCGGTGCAGTCCGCACGCGGCGGACGGGTGGTGTTCCCCATCTCGGAGCAGCTGCGCGCGGATCTGGCCGAGTTGGGGCGCGCCCACAATGCGACGTTGTTCATGGTGGTCCATGCCGCGTGGGCGCTGTTCGTGGCACGCATGGCCGGCACCGACGACGTCGCGGTCGGCACCCCGATCGCGGGCCGCGGCGAGGCCGAACTCGACGATGTGGTCGGCATGTTCGTCAACACCCTCGTGCTGCGCACCCGGGTTCCGGGCGAGGCGACCTTCACCGAATTGCTCCGCAGCGCACGCGATACCGATGTGCAGGCGTTCGGACACGCCGATCTGCCCTTCGAGCGACTGGTCGAGCTGGTGAATCCGGAGCGCTCCACGGCCCGCCATCCACTGTTCCAGGTGATGCTGACCTTCCAGAACCTGCCGCAGCGCGATTTCGAACTGCCCGGCCTGCGGGTCGAGGCCGTCGACTTCGATTTCGACGCCGAACAATTCGATCTGTCGCTGACCGTGCAGGAGACCGGAGAGGGACTGCTCGCCGACCTGTCGTACGCGCGTGATCTGTTCGACCACACCACGGTCGAATCGTTCGCCCGGCGCTTCACCGGACTGCTCACGGCCGTGGCCGCCACCCCGGAGCGGGCCGTCGGCAGCCTGCCGCTGCTGTCGGCGCCCGAATACGAGCAGTTCACCCGGATGGACGGCGGCCCGGTGCTCGCGGACGGCCTGCTGCCGGAGATCTTCACTCGCGGCTTGCGGCACGGCGCCGACCGGATCGCGGTGCGCATCGACGGTCGATCGGTGACCTACGGGGAGCTGGATCGGCAGTCCTCGCAGCTGGCCCGGATGCTGATCGACGCGGGCGTCGGGCCGGAGCGCGCGGTCGCGATCGCGCTGCCGCGCTCCTACGAGATGATCGCCGCGGTCTGGGCGGTCGCGAAGGCGGGCGGCGCGTACGTGCCGGTCGATCCGAGCTACCCGCCGGATCGAGTCCGGCATATGGTGGTCGACTCGGCTGCCGTAATCGGCATCACCACACGGGAATTCGCTGCCGACCTGCCCGCGGCCACCACCTGGCTGGCGCTGGACGACGAGACCACCGCCGCGGCCTGCGCGGCCCGTTCCCACGATCCGATCACCGATGCCGATCGCATCCGTCCGCTGCGCCCGGACAACGCCGCCTACACCATCTACACCTCGGGTTCGACCGGCCTGCCCAAGGGCGTCACGGTCACGCACCGACGGGTCGCCAATCTCGCCGCCCATGCCACCCGCCTGTGCCGGGTGGAGCCGCGGCACCGTTTCCTGCACGTCTGCTCGCCGAGTTTCGATCAGTCGCTGGAGGAGTGGCTGCTGACCTTCGGCAGCGGAGCCACCCTGGTCATCGCGCCGCCGTCGGTGCTGGGCGGACAGGAACTCGCCGAACTGCTGCGCGCCGAGCGGGTCACCCACACCATGATCACCCCGGCCATGCTGGCCACCGTCGATCCGTCCGGACTGCCGGACCTCGAGGTCGTCGTCGCCGGCGGCGACGCGACCACGCCGGAACTGCTGGCCAAATGGCAGCCCGGCCGCCGCTTCGTCAACAGCTACGGGCCGACCGAGGCCACCATCTCCTCGGCCTACGCGGTCCTGGTCGCGGGCGTGCCGATCACCATCGGAACCCCGGTGCCGGGCACGACGACGCTGGTACTCGACGCGCGGATGCAGCCGGTGCCGCCCGGCGTCGCGGGTGAGCTGTACGTGGTGGGCGACGCCCTGGCCCGCGGGTACTACGCCCGGGCGGGGCTGAGCGCCGAACGTTTCGTCGCCTGCCCGTGGGGCACGCCGGGAACCCGGATGTATCGCACCGGCGACCTGGTCCGCTGGATCGTCGGCGGCGAGGGCGAGTGGGAGCTGGAATATCTGGGCCGCACCGATTTCCAGGTCAAGGTGCGCGGCTTCCGCATCGAACTCGGCGAGATCGACGCGGTCCTCACCGGCCACGACGATATCGATTTCGCGGTCACCCTGGGTCGCGAGACTCCGGCCGGCGCCACCGCGCTGGTGTCGTACGTGCTTGCGGTGCAGGGATGTTCGGTCGATCCGCAGCAGCTGACCGCCTATGCCGCGCGCAGTCTGCCGTCGCATATGGTGCCGGCCGCGATCGTCGTCCTCGACCGCGTGCCGCTCACCCCGGTGGGCAAATTGGATCGGAAGGCGTTGCCGGAACCACAGTTCCGGGTGCGGCCCTACCGCGAACCGGCCACACCGCAACAGCGACTGGTCGCCGCGGTCCTGGCCGAGGCGCTCGGGGTGCCACGGGTCGGCGCCGACGACGACTTCTTCGAACTCGGCGGCAACTCGCTCATCGCCACCCAGGTGGTCGCGCGCCTGGGCGCCCGGACCGCGACCCGGATCCCCGTGCGCACGGTGTTCGAGGCGCCGACGGTGCGTGCCCTGGCCGAACGGCTGGCCGCCCATGCCGGGACGACGAGGGTCGAGCTCGCCGCACGGCCACGGCCGCAACGGATCCCGTTGTCACCGGCACAACAGCGGATGTGGTTGCTCAATCGCATGGACCCGACCTCCGCGGCCTACAACGTGCCGTTCGCGGTGCGCCTGACCGGTGCGGTGGACGCCGCCGCACTGGAGCTCGCCTTCGCCGATGTGGTCGAACGGCACGAGGTGTTGCGGACCGTCTATCCGCAGGGTGACGACGGACCGTTCCAGCAGATCCTGGCCGGCGCCGACGCCGAGTTCACGGTCGGTTCGGTGATCGCCGCCGAGGTGGAAGCCGAAGTCGCGCAGATGCTTTCGCGCCCGTTCGATGTCACCTCCGACATTCCGGTGCGAGCCGCGCTGCTGCGGGTGACGGATACGTCCGAGCACATCGTCGTGCTGTCGATGCACCACATCTGCGCCGACGGCGCCTCGGCCGCGCCGCTGGTCCGGGATCTGCTGACCGCCTATACCGCGCGCACGGCCGGTGCGGCGCCGCAGTGGTCCCCGCTACCGGTGCAGTACGCCGACTACGCAGTGTGGCAGCGGGAGCTGCTCGGCGCGGAGGACGATCCGCGATCCCTGGTCGCGGGTCAGCTCGCGCATTGGCGGACCGCCCTCGCGGACCTGCCCGAACAGCTGGCGCTGCCGGCGGATCGACCGCGCCCGAAGGTGCAGTCGCTGCGCGGCCGGGCGCTGACGTTCGAGATCGGCGCCGAGCGGCATGCGGCCCTGCACCGGCTGGCCCGCACCCGCCACGCCTCGCTGTTCATGGTGGTCCGCGCCGCGCTGTCGGTCCTGCTGGCCCGGCTCGCCGCCACCGACGACGTCGCGGTCGGCGCGCCGATCGCGGGCCGGGGTGAGGCGGAACTCGACGACCTGGTCGGCATGTTCGTCAACACGCTGGTGCTGCGCGCCCGGGTCGCGCCGCAGGCGTCGTTCGCCGAGCTGCTCGACCAGGTTCGCGAGACGGATCTGGCGGCCTTCGCCAACAGTGATGTGCCGTTCGAACGGCTGGTGGAACTGCTCGATCCGGTCCGGTCGACGGCGCGGCATCCGCTGTTCCAGGTGGGCCTGTCGTTCCAGAACCTGAAACGGGCCGAGGTGCGGTTGCCCGGCGTGACGGTGAGCGAACTCGATGTCGACACGCGCACATCGCAATTCGATCTGCACTGGTATCTGACGGACACCTACGACGAGCAGGGCGCCCCCGCGGGCATCTCGGCCGCCGTCACCTACGCCACCGACCTGTTCGACGCGGCCACGGTGCAGCGGTTCGTGCAGCGGTTCCTGCGGGTGATCGACCGGGTCGCCGCCGACGCCGAGGTGGCGATCGGCGATATCGACCTGCTGGACGACGCCGAACGCACCCGCATGCTGGTCGACTACAACGACACTTCCCGGGATCTACCGCCGGTCTTCGGCAGCGACCATCCGCACACGCTGACCGCCCGGTTCGCGGCCGCGGTGGCTGTGCATCCCGAGGCGGTGGCGCTCGCCGAGGATCGCGCGGGAACCGGTGTTGCACAACGGGTTCTGACCTATGCGGAATTCGATGCGCGGAGCAACCGGCTGGCCCGGTATCTGATCGGCCGGGGGATCGGCCCGGAGCAGCGGGTGGCGGTGGCACTGCCGCGCTCGGTCGAACTGCTGGTCGCCGTCTACGCGGTGATCAAGGCCGGCGCCGCCTATGTGCCGATCGACCCGGATCAGCCGGACGAGCGGATTCGTCACATCCTCGACACCGCGGCGCCGGAATGCGTGCTGGGACTGCATAATTCGACGATCGACGGCGCGATCGCGCTGGATAGGCTGAACCTCGCGGACTACAATGACGCCGCGGTGACCGATGCGGACCGGGTGTGTCCGTTGCGGCCGGACGGCATCGCCTACGTGATCTTCACCTCCGGGTCGACCGGGCGCCCGAAGGGCGTGGCGGTCAGCCACCGGGCGATCGTGAACCGGTTGGTGTGGATGCAGTCGGAATACCGGCTCCAGACCGACGACGTGGTGCTGCAGAAGACGCCCGTCACCTTCGACGTGTCGGTGTGGGAGTTGTTCTGGCCGTTGCAGATCGGTGCCCGGCTGGTGCTGGCCGCACCCCAGGGGCATCGCGATCCGGAATATCTGGCCCGCCTGGTGGCGGCCGAATCGGTCACCACGGCACACTTCGTGCCGTCGATGCTCGCGGCGTTCGTCGCGGGATCGGGGGCCGGTGCGGGTACCTCGCTGCGGCGGGTCTTCGCCTCCGGCGAGGCGCTGCCGCCGGCGGTCGCGCAGCGGTTGCGGACCCTGACCGGCGCCCGGTTGCACAACCTCTACGGGCCCACCGAGGCCGCGGTGGACGTGACCTACCACGAGGTCACCGATGCCGATACCGCCACGGTGCCGATCGGCCGCCCGGTCTTCAATACCCGTGTCTACGTGCTGGATTCACGATTGCGCCCGGTGCCGGCGGGGGTCACCGGCGAGCTGTACCTGGCCGGGATCCAGCTGGCGCGCGGATATCTCGCACGCCCCGATCTGACCGCGGACCGGTTCGTGGCCGACCCCTTCCTGGGCGGGTCAGGGGGCATGGGCGCAGCGGGCGGGCAACGCATGTACCGCACGGGCGATCTGGTGGTGTGGAATGCCGACGGCGAGTTGGAGTACCGCGGCCGCTCGGACTTCCAGGTGAAGTTGCGCGGGCTGCGGATCGAGCCCGGGGAGATCGAGGCGGCGCTGGTCGCACAGCCCGAGGTCGCCCAGGCCGTCGCACTGGTCCGCGGCGACGACGGCATGGACCAGCAGTTGGTGGCCTATGTGGTCGCCGAGGCCGGGCACACCGTCGACACCGATCGGTTGCGTGCCGGACTCGCGCGGCATCTGCCCGCGTACATGGTTCCGGCGGTCGTGGTCGTGCTCGACGAACTTCCGGTGAGCGCGTCCGGCAAACTCGAACGCCGTGCCCTCCCGGCGCCGCCGCGCGCGGTGCGCGAATTCCGCGCTCCGCGGACCGCGGCCGAGACGCTGGTCTGTGAGACCTTCGCGCAGGTGCTGGGTGTGCAGCGATTCGGCCTGGAGGACAACTTCTTCGAACTCGGCGGCACGTCGCTCTCGGCGACCACACTCGCGGCGCGGTTGACTGCCGCACTCGGGCAACAGGTTCCGGTGCTGACGCTGTTCACCGCGCCGACGCCTGCCGCCGTGCTGGCCGAACTGGACCGGGCCGCAGGCGATATCGATCCCGCTGCCGCCTTCGACGTGCTGCTTCCGTTGCGGCGCAGCGGTATCGGCGAGCCGCTGTTCTGTGTGCATCCCGTCGGTGGTGTCGCCTGGTCGTTCGCCGGCTTGGCCGCCTCGGTGGAGCGGCCGCTCTACGGTCTGCAATCGCCGGCGCTGAGCGGGGAGGACCTGCCCGGCACCGTCGAGCAGTGGGCGCGGCGCTATGTCGAGGCGATCCGCTCGGTGCAGCCGGACGGTCCGTATCACCTGCTGGGCTGGTCGCTCGGCGGCGTGCTCGCCCATGCCGTCGCGGTGCAGTTGCAGGACGAGGGTGAGCGGGTCGAACTGCTGGCCGTGATGGACAGCCGGCTCGGCGAGCCCGATGCCGACGAGTTCGAGCCGGTGGCGCTGCCGGAACTGCTGGGCGGGTTGCTGGGCGAGCGGATCGAGGACTTCGGCGACGCCCTGCCGGAGGATCGAGGCGCGCTCCTCGACATGCTGCCCGAACCGTTCGCGTCGCTGGGCCGGGATCGGATCACCGCCGTCCTCGAGGCGGCGCTGGAATCGGTCGATCTGGCCGCCGCCTATCGGCCTCGGATCTATCGAGGCGATCTGACGTACTTCGTCGCCGCCCGCGACGCCTCGAGCGAGCCGGGCGCCGACGGGTGGATATCGGCGGTCAGCGGCGCGGTGCGGCGCCACCGCCTGCCCACCACCCACTGGCGCATGACGTCCGCGGAACCGTTGCGACGCATCGGCGCGGTGCTGAGCGAACACCTGAACAACGGCGAAACAGACTGATCCGCATCGCTTTTCGCCTCATCAGCCCGGAACCGATCAAGTTCCGTGCGGCCCTCGGGCGCCGGTCCGGCGTTCGCGGTTCGCGACCGTGAAAGGAAGAAGGAAGAAAGTATGACAGGCACCGACTACACCGCGATCCTCACCCAGATCCTGAGCTTCCTCAGCTCCGGTTCCAGCCTCGCCTACACCCCGAAGTAAATCGCCCCGGAAAGGATTATCGACTGATGGATACCGGAAGCTCCGGCCTCGGCAGCATCTTCACCGCCCTCGCGAACCTGCTCTCCACCGGATCGGCGGTGTCGGTGACACCGGGCGCTTGATCGCGGTGCGGGCCCGGACATCGCGGGCCCGCACCATCACCCGGTGCGGTGGTGGAGTCACCGCGCCGGACACAGTTCCGCACGAAAGGTAATCGAATGAGCAACCCATTCGACGATGACGACGCCGAGTTCTACGTCCTGACCAACGATGAAGGCGAGCACTCGTTGTGGCCGGTGTTCGCGGCCGTGCCGAGCGGATGGACGATCGCTCACGGCCCTTGTCTGCGTCAGCTCTGCCTCGACTATGTCGAATCGCATTGGACCGATATGCGCCCGAAGTCGCTGATCGAGGCCATGCGCCTACAAGCCAACTGAATGCGTCGCGCCGCGGCGTGCCATCCGAACCTCCCCTGCACCGGCACGTCGCGGCGTTCACGTTCTCCTCGCATCGGCGCGGCCCGCCTGCTAATATAAGTTGCAACTTATAGAAGGAGGTATGTCATGCCCTTGCTCTCCGATCCCGCCGCCCTCGCGGGTCTGGTCACGCGCGAGGTCCGCACCGGCTCTCGCGACGGCGCCACCACCAGGATCGCGGTCGCCCGCCGCAGCTATCCCACCGATCAGGCCGATCTGTGGGACGCGCTGACCAACGCCGAACGCATTCCGCGCTGGTTCCTGCCGATCAGCGGCTCGCTGGAGGTCGGCGGCCGCTATCAGCTCGAGGGCAACGCCAACGGCGTGGTCGAACGCTGTGACGCGCCGAAGCATTTCGCCGTCACCTGGGAGATGGGCCCGCAGATCTCCTGGCTGGAGGTCACCCTCGGCCCCGCCGACGACGGTACCGAACTGAAGCTCGAGCACGAGGCGCCGATCGATCCGGCCATGTGGACGCAGTTCGGGCCCGGTGCGGTCGGGGTGGGCTGGGACCTCGCCCTGCTGGGCCTGGGGATGCATGTGGACAGCGGTGAGCCGGTGGATCGGACCGTGGCGCTCACGCTGCACACCACCGCGGAAGGCCGTACATTCATCCGCACCGCCGCCACTGCGTGGGGTGAGGCCGCGATCGCCGACGGCGACGACCCTGCCGCGGCCCGGACCGCCGCCGAACAGACCTTCGCCTTCTACACCACCGAACCAGAGGACACCCCGGAAGCTCGATGACCGTCCCACCCGCCCGCATCTTCGATGCGCTGGGCGACCCTGTGCGCCGTCACATTCTCGAACTGCTGGCCGCCGGCGAGCACTCCGCCGGCGCGCTGGTCGAGGCGGTCCGCGCCACCACGACGATCTCCCAGCCCGCGGTGTCGCAGCACCTGAAGATATTGCGCGACACCGGATTGGTCACCGTCCGCGCCGAGGGCACCCGGCGGTACTACCGCCTCGACGCGGACGGCGTGGAGATCGCCAGAACCTGGCTGACCACCTTGCTCGACCCGCTGCATCGGCTGGCGAATCCCCTCGACGCCCTCGCCACCGAGATCGCCCGCGGAAAACGGGAGCGGCGCGCGGGAGACGCCGTCGCCCCGCCGGACGCGCACGAAAGCGGTTACGCCGCAGGGTGATTCACAACAGACCGCTGTTCTTGGCGAGCTGCCTGCGGATCCGTTCGCGCAGCCGCGTGGCGGCGGCCCGGTGCTTGGCCGCGGTGACCCCGTCGCCGCACGCGGTCGCCAGTTCGGCGAGGATCTCGTCCACCGGATCCAATGGGGTGAAACCGGTTTCGAGGCCGGCGACGGTCCCGGCGGCGGGCAGGAGCCGGCGATAGAGTTCGGCGCAGTCGGCGGTGGAACCGAGGGCGATCGCCGCGCGGGCGCGGTGGGCCCGCATCATGACCGGATAGAAGTGCTCGTCGACCTCGGGGCCGTGGTGGAAGAGCGCGGCGGCTTCGGCACGCTCGCCGGCGTCGAGGAGCGCGACGATGTAGATCTGGGTGAGCATGCCGGGGAGGGCGGCCTCGATTTCGGCGAGGCAGTCCACGGCGGGCGACAGATCGCGGCGCGCCCAGCCGAGGGGCAGCAGCGCGATCAGGGCCGCCTCGTCGCCCTCGGGAAATCCGGAATCCTTTCCCGCCGAGCTGCATTCGTCGAAATAGTGCGCCGCCCGGCCGATATCGCCGCGCAGGATCTCGGTGGCCGCGCGGAAGTATCCGAGGATGGTCGCCAACGGCCGCACCTGTGCCGTGCCCGCGAAGTCCAGGGCGAGGGCCGCTTGGCGTCCCGCCTCGGCCAGGTCGACGTTCTGGCAGGCGGTGCGGAAGCGCAGATAGTGTGCGAGAGCGCGGTATTGGGGCAGATCGGCCGACGTGGCGAGACGCTCCAGCTCGGCGGCCCGGTGTCCCAGGTCGTCGCCCGAATGGCCGTCGAGCACCAGATGAGTCAGCGCGTTCAGTGCCAGGCACTGCAATTCGGCGTCGCCGGTACTGCGGGCCAGTTTGAGTGCCGCGTGGGCACGGGTGTGGGCGAGCCGGTGCGCGGCCGGGCTCGATTCGAAGACGGCGGTGGTGAGCAGACGAACCTGGGTGGCCACCGGCTGGTCGCGGGCGGAGGCGACGGCGAGTGCCCGCCGTAGCCGCGGATTCGACCATCTCCAGTCCCGCATCGCCCACACCACCGGGGCGCGCCAACTGGTCAGCGCGCGCACCACCAACTCCCCGTCGCCCAATTCGGTGGCCAGCCGCAGCGCCTGCTCCCGGGCGTCGCGGGCCGCGGCGATGCGCCCCGCGTACGCGGAGGCGGTGACCAGTTCGCAGTAGGCGTCCACGCAGGCGACCCGATCCGCAGGCGAGGCGTCGGGATCCTCGTGCCCGGCCAGCCGCCGCAATTCGATCACCGTGCGCCACAGCGGCGCCGCGTCCGCGCGCATACCGCGCTCGACACAGTGTCGTGCCGCCGTCGTGATGTAGTCGACTGCGGAATCGGCGGTACTCGCGGTGGCCGCCCGCACCGCGTGATGGGCCAGCACCTCGACCGCACGGACGTCGTCGGGCCGGCAGCCGCCCAGCAGGGTGAGCACCCCCTGATGCATCCGCGTCCGTCGCAGCTGCGGAATCCCGGCGTAGACCGTGTCGCGGATCAGCGCGTGCGCGAACATGATTCGCCCCGCGGGATCGATGATCACCAGCCGCGCCAGTTCGGCGGTGCCGACGAGTCCGATGATCTCGTCCTCGGTCCGTTCGGTCAGCGCCACCAGCGTCGCCGGTTCCACCCGCTCCCCGCAGACGGCGGCGTACTCGAGCACCTCGCGGACCGCATCCGGCATCCGCGCCAGTTGCAGTTCGATCACCCCTCGCACACTCGGCGGCAGATCGTGGACATCGCCACCGACGGCCATCGCGGCGGTGAGCTCACGCAGGAACAGCGGGTTACCGCCGGTGCGTTCGTGCAACAGCGCGAGCAGATCGGTATCCAGACCGGAGAGTCCGGCGGCCCGTGCGATGGCACACGTCCCGTCCAGATCGACACCGGTGAGCTCGATATGCGCGGCGGTCGGATCGGCGAGAGCGGCCACGGCGGCCCGCACCGCCGCCGGCGCCTCCACCTCGCGCAGTGTGGCGATGATCAGCAGCGGCTGGTCGTGCAGCCAGGCCACGGCCTGGCGCAGGATCTGCAGGGTGGCCTCGTCGGCGCGGTGCAGATCCTCGAGCACCAGGGCGACCGGGCCGTCGGCGACGGCCTTGCGGCAGCGGTCGGCGATCACCCGGGAGATCTCGAACGCCCCACCGAGAACCGGCCGCGAGGTCAGATCGGCGCCGAACCTCGCGGCGACCTCGGCCCAGACCCACGCTTGCGGCGCCCCGTCCACTTCCGGGCAGCGTCCGGGCGCGACCACCCAGTCGCGGCGGCGCAGTTCGGTGGCGACCGCCTCGGCCAGCGCCGATTTGCCGAATCCCGCGCCGCCGCAGATCCACACCACCCGGGCGCCGTGTTCGATCGCCTCGCACGCCGCCTCCAGAACGACCTTGCGCTGCACCGGGTATCCGAGTGCGGTCGCGCTGTCGGCCCGCTCATTCGGCTCGGGCGATCGCTCGATGTCGCGCACGAGGTCGGCGCGCACCGCGATGGGCGCGGTCGGCAGGGTGGACTCGAGCACCGGAACCGCCTGGTTGAGGATCGCGGTCTCCAATTCCTGGATGCGACGCCCCGGATCCAGTCCCATTTCCCGGGTGAGGAATTCCGCCGTGCGCCGCAGCGTCGCCAGCGCTTCGGTCTGCTGTCCCAGCCGATATTGCGCGAGGGCGAGCAGCCGCACGCTCTCCTCGCGGTCGGGCCGGTCCTCGACGGTGCGCCGCAGGCCGCTGATCACCTCGGTGGTGCGGCCGAGTTCCAGCGCGGCCTGTGCGCGCAATTCACCGGCGGTCAGATACAGATCGGTCAGCCGCGCCGCCTCGGCCGCCGCCCAGCCGCAATCGGCGAAACTCTCCAGCGCGCGTCCGTTCCAGCAGGCCAGCGCGATATCCAGCATGCGGGTGCGGGTGGCCGCCTCGGGGGCATGGGCGCCGCTGCTCACCTGCAGATATTCGTGCAGGAGCGATTCGAACTGCCAGGCGTCGACTTCGGTGTCGCGCAACCGCAGCGCGTAGCCGAGTCCCTCCGACACCACCACCGTCGCCGGCGCCCGGGCGGGACGTTCGGGTTCGAACACCCGCCGCAGGTTGTGGATGTGCACCTGCAGCACCGACGTCGCCTTGGGTGGGGGTTCCCCGTCCCACAACTCGTCGACCAGCCGATCGGACGACACGGCGCGGCCCTGCGCGATCACCAAGCGCGCCAGGAGGGCTCGGGTGAGCCGGCCCGCGAGGCGGATGGGTGTTCCGTCGAGTGCGATGTGCATCGGCCCGAGGACATGGATGCGCCGATCAGCCATGCCATGCCCCCTGCAACCGTGACATCCGGACACCTTCCCCATGGCCCGTCCCGTTCAGCAGCCGACGGACGGCCATTACGCTGGGCATCTGATTTAAATCAGAATCTCTACTCTAAATTTTCGGCGCTGTCTGTCGTTAGCTTCATGGTTGCCAAATCGTTATATCCATTCCGGGTGGTACTTCCGGCGTCCGTGTGTTGTGCATCACGTTCCGGCTGTTCCAGGTTGTGCCACACGTGGTTCGATACTGAGTGGCGAGGTGAGCGGCTTGTAATGCAATTGTGACTTTGTCGGGCGAACCGCTGTTTCGCGGTCGGATGACCATCCTCGGCTCGTATATTTCATCGCAACTTCGGAATTGCTCTCGATATCGGTCAATTGCTTGCCGCCCGATTCGACCGGAAGTGAACCAGAAGTGGGATGGACGAGGCTGACGCTCACAAACCTGATGGATGGGGAGGTTTCGAATGGTTCGAACGTCACAGAACGCGGTAACGGAATTCGGTGGCGCAGGGCAGGAGAAATCATGAGTCAGAACAGGATCCGTCCCCGGCCCACCGTGCCGGACATCGTGGCCCTCTTTCACGACGACGATCAGGCGGGAGAACTGTTCATGCGGACCGACGAGGTGATCGCGGTGCCGGCGGGCCAATTCGTGGCCATGGCCCGCGCCGTCGCGCAACTGGCCGATCACGCCCTGGTCGGCGGCGGAATTCATGCGGACCGCCCGGACGAGGGGACGCTGGGCGCCTTCGCGCACACGGGCGAGAATTCCGTCACGGAACCGGAGCCGGTCACCCGTGGGCTCTATGTCGACGCCGACGGTGACGTCTGGGAGCACGACGAGCTCGGCTGGCGGTTACTGCTGCAGGCCGGCGTGGTCGTCGACCCGGTTTCACATTGGGACTGGATCCTCGGACATGTCGGGGAATTCGGCCCGTTCACTTTCGTCGCCGCGAGCTGAGGAATTCACCGCCGCGTTTTTATCGTCAGACTGACGATTACAATGCCCGTCATGGGCAGTGGTTTTCGCCTCAATGCAGCGGTCGCGGTCGATTTGGTGGTTCTGACCCTGGGCGCCCGCCACACTGCCAACGACACGCTGTGCGCGCTGCTGGTCCAGCGCCTCTACGCACCCTATCGCGGAAGATGGGCGCTGCCGGGAGGGTTCGTCCGTCCCGAGGAAAGCCTCTCCGCGGCCGCGGTACGGGAGCTACGCGAGGAGACCGGAATTCGCGGCGACCGCATGCATCTGGAGCAGCTGGCGACCTACGGTGAACCCGGCCGTGATCCGCGCGGCCGGGTCATCAGTACCGCGTATCTGGCGCTGGCGCCGAATCTGCCCGCGCCGCAAGCGGGTTCGCAGGCCACGGCGGCCGGCATCTGGTCGGTGGAGCAACTGCTCGCCGAGCGCGGCCGCATCGCCTTCGACCATCGCCGCATTCTCACCGACGGTGTCGAGCGGGCCCGCGCCAAACTGGAATACACACCGCTGGCCACCGCCTTCTGCGCCCGCGAATTCACGGTGGCCGAACTGCGCCGGGTCTACGAGGTGATGTGGGGCACCGATATCGATCCGCGCAATTTCCACCGCAAGGTCACCACCACACCGGGTTTCGTCCTGGCTACCGGCGCCACCACCACCCGCGACGGCGGTCGTCCGGCCAAGCTCTATCGCGCCGGGCCCGCGCAGGTTCTGCACCCGCCGATGTTGCGGCCCAGCTGATTCCCCGTCGTTGCCCCCGCGTGCCCGCGCGGTGGTACACCAGGAGTATGACGGAGGTCACTACCGCAACCCCGAGCGCGCCGACGGTCGCCGGGCGCTCGGCGGAGTTCTGGGGATATTTGATGTGGGGGCTCGCGGGCATCGTCATCGCGGTCCCGGAGTTGGCCGCGGTTTTCGATCTGGCCGACTGGCCGACGATTTCGGCGACGATCGGCCACCTCGAGGACGGGCATTCGTGGGTGCGGCTCGTGGTCGTCTTCGTGATCGTGGTGCTGGCCTACTACTCGCTACCGCAGCTGGCGATGCCGCCCCAGCAACCGGCCACGGTCGCGGGCCGGCAGACCACGGCCAACGGCCGGCTCACGCCCGACCCCGATGCCGTGCGCACCGAGGGGATGGGTGGCTATCTGGTGCTGGCCTGCGCGGCGCTGGCCGCCGCGGTCGCCTTCGCCGGGGGAGCCCGCGCGGTCGATCCGGGGACCTTCACCGGCGCCTATGTGCTCTACGGAACCATCGCGGTGATGTGGGTGATCCTGCCGAGCGTGCTGTCGATGTTCTTCGCGCGGGAAGTGCCGTTTCCCACCCTGTTTCGCACGATCGGCTACCTCGAGCATCGCGCGGGGTTCGTCGCCGCGCTGCTGCTCGGACTGCTGGCGATCCTGCTCATCCACCTCGCGCTCTACCCGTGGCCGCGCGTGACCGGCTGACGGGTCACTCCCGGCGCGGCGACCCGAACAGCACGACCTCCATCAGGGCCATGACGCGCTCGGGCGGGCAGAGGTTCTCGTCGTCGCCGAAGACCCGGCCCAGATCCACCACGAGCCCGAATCCGGCCTGCACCAGAATGCGCGCCTGCGCCTCGGACAGCTCCGGCCGCACCGCGACCAGCAGTTTCACCCATTCGGCCACGATCAACCGCTGAATATTGCGCAGCACCGTGCGTTCCTCGGGCGGAACGTGGCTGAACTCGGCGTAATAGACGAAGGTCAATTCGCGTTCTTCGAACGACCCGGTGACATACAGGTCGATCAGCTTCGACAGGGCCTCGGCGGGAGATTTCGACGAGGCGGTGGCCGGGCCGATCGCGCCCGACACCCGATCCGCCGCCCGCCGGAACGCGGCCGCGAGCAGATCGCTCTTGCTGCGGTAATACCGGTAGACGGCCGAGGCCGCGGACAGATCCGCGGCCGTCGCGATGTCCTCCACGCTCACATTGGGATAGCCGCGCTGGTGGAACAGCTCCACCGATTTCTTCAGCAGCAGTTCGTGTTTGAACGACTGCGGTATCTCCACCGACCGCGATGTGGCCACCGCCGGCGCGGCGTCCGGTAGTTCGGCGCCGATGATCGCCCATGCGGCCGAATTGAGCACCGCGGTAAGCGATTTCACCGGAAGCGTGGCGTGGTGGTCGCCGATGCTGCTGACGATGCTGAGCAGCGCCACCGCGCGCACCAGCCGGTCGCGCCGGGGCAGTTCCGGGCGCAATTCACCGAGCAGGTCGGCGAGGGCGCGGATCGAGGTGGTGAACTGCTCGTCCAGCGTCGCGCGATCGGTGTCGTCGAGATAGCGGCCCTCCCACCGCGCCAACGTCACGGTCGGGCGGTTGGCGATGGTCGCGGCGATCATGGCGTCGAGCACGCCGGCCAGCCGCTGCCGCACCGGAAGGTCCGCGGCCTCCGGATCCACCGTGGTCGATTCCACCGTCAGCGCGCCGAGACGCAGCAGTTCCTCCCGGAACAGGGCGTACTTGCTCGGATAGTGCCGGTACAGGGCCGCCGAGGAAATGCCGAGGCGGGAGGCGATGTCCTCCATGCTGACCCCGTGATAGCCCAGTGAGCCGAACGCCGCCGCCGAGGTCGCGGCGATCTGGGCACGCCGATTCTTCGGGCGACGGCGAATCACCCGCTCCTGTGGCTTTGTTGCCGGCTGTTCTGCGGGGCTCGCGGTGCCGCGCTCTACGCTCACGGTTCCGGCCTGTCTGTGGTGCGGCGGCACTCCTCGGCACTCATGAATGCCATGGTAGTCACCGGACGATTTCCGGCTGTCCGGTGTTACCGCCGGTTCCGGGAGACCTGCGGGGGATCGCCGCAGTGGCGAAGGCCGAGCTCGGACCGGGTCTCGACAATTGTGTCCTATCGCCGCCGGCGCCCGGGCCACCGGGGTGTCCCGGCGCGAATGAAAGGCATTCTGTCGCAAGCAAATACCGACCGGATTCATCTTTTCTCGGATACCACTCAGCTTGGGCGAATGACCAGATCGCTTGCTCGTATCGAAATAGCATCGTTTCGACTCTCGTCACTGGCAGCGGGTGCCCGCCCCGCCGTACGCTGCGCTGGCACTCGGCACCGATCCGGCATCCCCGCCGGTCGGGAATTCATACGACACCGCGGTAGCGAAGGGACTCTCGATGCGCACGCTGGACCTGGAACGGATCATCCGGGCACCCCGCGCCGACGTCTTCGACTGGATCACCGACGCCACCAACTACCAGCGCGTTCCGGCGATCCGGCGGGTCACTCCGGTCCGTCCGGGCAATGTCTCCGAACACGGGGTGGGGGCGGTGCGGCTGCTGGTGACGCCGCTGCTGCGCTTGACGGAAGAGGTCGTCGACTACGACCCGCCGCGACTGTTTCGTTATCGCATATTGAAATCGCTTCCGCCGCTGCGACGTCAGGACGGAACCGTGACCTTCGACGACCATCCGTCGGGCACCCGGGTGCGCTGGCACTCCCAATTCGAGGTCGCCACACCACTTTTCGCCGCCGCCTGGACCCTCGCGCTGATCCCCGCCGTCTATCTGGGCGTCAGCGCGGTCCTCTCGACCGCCGAGGCCGAACTCCGTCGCGAGTAGGCCGCGCCGGCTCGGGCCTCGGCTCTCAGCTCAGCGCGGCCCAGGCCATCTCGCGCAGAATGGGCCGGGCCCGTCCGGCCAGCGTGGGGGAGGCGCTGTGCGGTGTGGAGTTGATCAGGCCGAAGGTGGCGTGCGCCTTGACCCGCGCGGCGGTCTCGTCCAGTTCCGGGTGCAGGCCGCGTAGCACCCCGACCCAGATCTCCACGTACTGCCGCTGCAGGCGGCGCACCTGCCGCCGCGCGGATTCGGGCAGGCTTTCCAGGTCCCGATCCTGAATACGGATGAGTTCGGGCTCGCCGAGGGCGAAGTCGAGATGGAACTCGATCAATCCGGCCAGTGCCGTGCGCGGGGATTCGGCCTGTTCGGCGACGGCCTTGCCGCCCTCGAACAGCCGGGTGCTGATTCCGACCAGCAATTCGACCAGGACGGCTTCCTTGTTGGGGAAGTGCCGGTAGACCGCCGGCCCGCTGATACCGGCCGCCGCGCCGAGGTCGTCGAGCCGCACCCCGGGGAAGCCGCGGTCGGCGATGAGCCGCGCCCCGGCCTCCAGTAATTGTTGCCGCCGCTGCGCCTTGAGCTGCTCCCGGCGCGTGGGAGCGATGGCCTCACTGCTGCTCATCGGGCTCCTCTCCGCAGGTCGGCGGCGTTCGGCGGGTCCGGTTTCCGGCACGCCTGGACATTTCAGTTAACGAAGATTATCTTAGTTTCCAGTTATTGGCCACTAACCGAATGGGCAGGATGGCGTGATGACCCTGACGCAGGACGTGCAGGCCGGCAATCGTGCCGCACATCTGGCGCTGCTCGACGAGCTGCGCGCGAAGCTGGCGGCGAGTGCGCTCGGCGGACCCGAGCGGGCCCGCGAGCGGCATCTGGCGCGCGGCAAACTGCTGCCGCGCCAGCGGGTGGACCGGCTGCTGGATCCCGGCAGTCCGTTCCTGGAACTGTCGCCGCTGGCGGCCGACGGCATGTACGGCGACGACTGCCCGGGCGCGGGGGTGATCGGCGGTATCGGACGAGTGTCCGGCCGGGAATGCGTGATCGTCGCCAACGACGCGACGGTCAAGGGCGGCACCTATTACCCGATGACGGTCAAGAAACATCTGCGTGCCCAGGAGGTGGCGCTGCAGAACCATCTGCCGTGCATCTACCTCGTGGACTCCGGCGGCGCGCATCTGCCGCATCAGGACGAGGTCTTCCCCGACCGCGAACATTTCGGCCGGATCTTCTACAACCAGGCGACCATGAGCGCCAAGGGAATCCCGCAGATCGCCGCGGTCCTCGGGTCCTGCACCGCGGGCGGCGCCTATGTCCCCGCGATGAGCGACGAGGCGGTGATCGTGCGCAATCAGGGCACGATCTTCCTCGGTGGGCCGCCGCTGGTGAAGGCGGCCACCGGCGAGGTGGTCACCGCGGAGGAACTCGGCGGCGGCGAATTGCATTCGCGCACCTCGGGTGTCACCGACCATCTGGCCGACAGCGACGAGGACGCGCTGCGCATCGTGCGCCGCATCGTCGGCACCTTCGCGCCGAAGTCGCCGAGTCCGTGGGAGATCACCGCGCCGGTCGGCGCGATCGCCCCGCAGTCGGAGCTCTACGACGTGGTTCCGGTGGACCTGCGCACGCCCTACGACGTGCACGAGGTGATCGAGCGGATCGTCGACGGCGGTGAATTCCAGGAATTCAAGGCCGAGTACGGCCGCACCCTGGTCACGGGCTTCGCGCGCATCCACGGCCATCCGGTCGGCATCGTCGCCAACAACGGTGTGCTGTTCGGTGAATCCGCCCAGAAGGGCGCGCATTTCATCGAATTGTGCGACAAGCGGGTCATTCCGCTGGTGTTCCTGCAGAACATCACCGGTTTCATGGTCGGGCGCGACTACGAGGCGAGCGGTATCGCCAAGCACGGCGCGAAGATGGTGACCGCGGTCGCGTGCGCGCGAGTGCCGAAGCTGACGGTCGTGATCGGCGGTTCGTACGGCGCCGGCAACTATTCGATGTGCGGGCGGGCGTATTCGCCGCGCTTCCTGTGGATGTGGCCGAACGCCCGCATCTCGGTGATGGGCGGTGAGCAGGCCGCCTCGGTGCTGGCCACCGTTCGCGGCGATCAGCTCGGTGATTCCTGGAGCGCCGAACAGGAGGAGCAGTTCAAGGCGCCGATCCGGGAACAGTACGAGCACCAGGGCAATCCGTACTACTCCACTGCCCGGCTGTGGGACGACGGGGTCATCGATCCCGCCGATACCAGAACCGTGCTCGGCCTGGCGCTGTCGGTCTGTGCGCAGGCGCCTCTCGAACCTGTCTCCTACGGCGTATTCCGGATGTGATCACCATGCTGAACAAATCTCACCCGGTGCCCTTCGACACCGTGCTGGTCGCCAACCGCGGCGAGATCGCCGTGCGCGTGATCCGCACGTTGCGCGCCATGGGTATTCGCTCGGTGGCGGTCTACAGCGACGCCGATGTCGCCGCCCGGCACGTGGCCGAGGCCGATGTCGCGGTGCGGCTGGGTCCGGCCCCGGCGCGGCAGAGCTATCTCGATATCGATCGGGTGGTCGACGCGGCTGTGCGCTCCGGTGCGCAGGCCGTCCATCCGGGTTACGGCTTCCTGTCGGAGAATTCGGCGTTCGCCGCCGCACTGGAGAAGGCCGGCATCGTCTTCCTCGGTCCGCCCGTGCGGGCGATCGAGATCATGGGTGACAAGATCGCGGCCAAGACCGCGGTCGCCGACTTCGGGGTGCCGGTCGTGCCCGGTATCGCCCGGCCCGGCCTCACCGACGACGAATTGATCTCGGCCGCAACCGAAATCGGCTATCCGGTGCTGGTCAAGCCGTCGGCGGGCGGTGGTGGCAAGGGGATGCGCCGGGTCGACGTTCCCGCCGATCTGCCCGCGGCGCTGGTGAGCGCGCGCCGGGAGGCCGCCGCGGCGTTCGGTGACGACACGTTGTTCCTGGAGCGGTTCGTCGCCACACCGCGGCATATCGAGGTGCAGATCCTCGCCGACCAATTCGGCAACGTGCTGCATCTGGGCGAGCGGGAATGCAGCCTGCAGCGCCGGCATCAGAAGGTCATCGAGGAGGCGCCCTCGCCGTTGCTGGACCCGCAGACGCGGGCCCGGATCGGCGCCGCCGCCTGCAACACCGCGCGCAGCGTCGACTACGTGGGCGCGGGCACCGTCGAATTCATCGTCTCCGCCGACCGGCCGGACGAGTTCTTCTTCATGGAGATGAATACCCGGCTGCAGGTCGAACATCCGGTGACCGAACTGGTGACCGGGGTCGATCTGGTGGAATGCCAGGTCCGCGTGGCGGCCGGGCAGAAGATCGTCGCCGAACAGGACGATATCCAGCTCACCGGTCACGCCGTCGAGGCTCGCGTCTACGCCGAGGATCCCGGCCGCGACTTCCTGCCCACCGGCGGAACCGTGCTGGCGCTGGCCGAGCCGCAGGGGCCGGGCGTGCGGGTGGATTCCGGGCTGCGCACCGGCAGTGTGATCGGCAGCGACTACGACCCGATGCTGTCGAAGGTGATCGCGCACGGCCCCGATCGCGCGACCGCGATCGCCCGGCTCGATCAGGCACTGGCCGACACCCAGGTGCTCGGCGTGCGGACCAACACCGACTTCCTGCGCTTCCTGCTGGCCGATCCCGATGTGCTGCGCGGTGATCTCGACACCGGACTGCTGGACCGGCGCGCCGGGGACTTCCGCCCCGCACCGGCCACGGACGACCAGTTCGTCGCGGCGGCGGCGGCGCGCTGGCTGCGGGCGTGGCCGAATGCGCCGCGCGGCCCGTGGGACATCCCGAACGGCTGGCGCATCGGCACCGCCGCGCCCACGGTGTTGCGGCTCGAGGGCGGCGACCGCGTCGTGCACGTGGCGATCACGGGCACCCCCGCCGACGCGTGGGTGGCGGTCGACGCCGGGGAGCCGCGCTCGCTGACCGCCGCGCGCGACGACGCGGTGCTGACGATCGACCTCGACGGGATCCGGCTGCGCTACCGGGTCGCCGAACACGGCGGCCCGATCTGGGTGGCCGGCGCCGACGGCGTCGCGGCGGTGCGCGAGGTGGCCGAACCGAGTCTGCGCGGTGGCGACGAACAGCTCACCGACGCCGAAATACTCAGCCCCATGCCGGGTTCGGTGATCGCGGTGCACGTGGCCCCGGGCGCCGAGGTCGCCGCCGGCACCCCGGTGGTGGTGGTCGAGGCGATGAAGATGGAACACACCCTGACCGCGCCGGTCGCCGGACAGGTGGAGCTGCTGGTCGCGGCGGGCGACCAGGTGCAGGTCGAACAGGTCCTGGCGCGGATCGCCGCCGAGCCCGTCGTGGACACCGAGGAATCGGACACCGAGCAGGCGGACACCGAGCAGAAAGAGGCACAGGCATGAGCGATTTCTTGTCCACCGGCACGCTGCCGGAGGAGTACCGAGATCTGGCGCTGACCGTTCGCGATTTCGCGAATCAGGTCGTCGCGCCGGTGGCGGCGAAACACGATGCGGCCCATACCTTCCCGTACGAGGTCGTCTCCGGCATGGCGGATATGGGTCTGTTCGGCCTGCCGTTCCCGGAGGAGTACGGCGGTATGGGCGGCGACTACTTCGCGCTGTGCCTGGCGCTCGAGGAACTCGGCAAGATCGACCAGAGCGTGGCGATCACGCTCGAGGCCGGGGTGTCGCTGGGCGCCATGCCGATCTACCGGTTCGGCAACGAGGCGCAGAAGCAGCAGTGGTTGCCGCAGTTGACCTCCGGGCGCGCCCTCGCGGGTTTCGGACTCACCGAACCCGGTGCGGGCAGCGATGCCGGCGGCACCCGGACCATCGCCGTCCGCGACGGCGACGACTGGATCATCAACGGCAGCAAGCAGTTCATCACCAATTCGGGCACCGATATCACCCGGCTGGTGACCGTGACCGCGGTGACCGGTGAGTCGGAGGGCAAGAAGGAGATCTCCACCATCCTGGTGCCGACCGACACCCCCGGATTCGTCGCCGAACCGGCCTACAACAAGGTCGGCTGGCACGCCTCGGACACCCATCCGCTGAGCTTCACCGACGTCCGGGTGCCGCAGTCGAATCTGCTCGGTGAACTCGGCCGCGGCTACGCCAACTTCCTGCGGATCCTGGACGAGGGCCGGATCGCGATCGCGGCGCTGTCGGTCGGCGCGGCACAGGGCTGTGTCGACGAGAGCGTGCGCTACGCCGGTGAGCGGGAGGCGTTCGGCCGCACCATCGGCCGCAACCAGGCGGTGGCGTTCAAGATCGCCCGGATGGAGGCGCGGGCGCACGCCGCGCGCACCGCCTACTACGACGCGGCGGCCTTGATGCTGGCGGGCAAGCCGTTCAAGAAGCAGGCCGCGATCGCGAAGCTGGTCGCCAGCGAGGCCGCGATGGACAACGCCCGCGATGCCACCCAGATTTTCGGCGGCTACGGCTTCATGAACGAATATGCTGTGGCCCGGCACTATCGCGATTCCAAGATTCTGGAAATCGGCGAGGGCACGACCGAGGTGCAGTTGATGCTGATCGGACGGGAGCTGGGACTGTGAGCGAGCCGATGGAGCCGGTGCGCCGGGTGGTGCAGCGCGGGCTGTGGTTCGAGGAGCTGGAAATCGGTGTGCTGTACGAACATCGGCCCGGGCGCACCATCACCGAGGCGGACAACGTCGCGTTCACCACGCAGACGATGAATACCCAGGCGCTGCATCTGGACGCGGCCTTCGCCGACGGTCTGCCCCCGTTCAATCAGCGACTCGTCAATTCGATGCTCACGCTGTCGACGCTGGTCGGCCTGTCGGTGGCGCAGCTGACGCAGGGCACCATCGTGGGCAATCTGGGCTTCTCGGAGGTCGCCTTCCCGAAGCCGATGTTCCACGGCGACACCCTGTACGCCGAAACCCTGGTGACCGCCAAGCGCGAGTCGAAAAGCCGTCCGGGCGAAGGGATCGCGACCTTCGCGCACACCGGGCGCAACCAGCACGGCGACGTGGTGGCCACCGCGGTCCGCAAAACCCTGATGCGGATGCGCCCGGACGGCGAGTAGGAGAGCGGATGAACTGGGAAATCCCGGGCCCGGCCTGGCTGTTCTGCCCCGCCGACCGGGGCGAACGCTACGAGAAGGCCGCCGCCGCGGCCGACGTCGTGATCATCGATCTGGAGGACGGCGTCGCGGCCGGGGACAAGGAGGCCGCGCGCGAAGTGCTGATGGCCACGCCGCTCGATCCGGAGCGGACGGTGGTCCGGGTCAACGCGGCCGGTACGCACGACTTCGACGCGGACCTGACCGCGCTGGCCTCGACCTCCTACCGTCGCATCATGTTGCCGAAATGCGAATCGGCACAACAACTTTCACTGCTGTCGGACTACGAGGTGCTCGCGCTGTTCGAATCGCCGCTGGGCGCGCTGCGCACCGAAGAGGTCATGGCCGCGCCGAATGCGATCGCCTCGATGGCCGGGGCGGAGGATCTGGTCGCCGGACTCGGCGGCAATTCCAGCCGCCGCGCCGACGGCGGTTATCGCGATGTGGCACGGCAGCTGCGCTCGACCGCGTTGCTGGCGGCGAAGGCGTACGGCAAGTTCGCGCTGGACTCGGTGTACCTCGATATCGCCGACCTCGACGGGTTGCGCGCGGAATCCGACGAGGCGGTGGCGGTCGGCTACGACGTCAAGGTCGCCATCCATCCCAAGCAGCTCGCGGTGATCCGGGCCGCCTACGCGCCGGCGGACGAGGAAGTGGACTGGGCCCGCCGGGTGCTCGCGGAGGTGCCCAACAATCGCGGTGTGTTCAGTTTCGAGGGACGCATGGTGGACGGCCCGGTGATCCGGCACGCCGAGCGCATTCTGCAGCGTGCCGGGGCCCGGTAGACCTAGGAGAGTCATGACGCAACCGCAGTGGGAGCCCGACGCCAGGGACCTGGAAACGGCGCGGGTCGCCGATTTCGCCCGATTCGTCGGGGCCCGGACCGGACGAGAATTCGACGACTATCACTCGCTGTGGGAATGGTCGATCACCGATCTGGCCGGGTTCTGGGGCGCGCTGTGGGAGTACTTCGAACTCGGCGGCGCGCCGGCCACCGTGCTGGCGAGTACCGAAATGCCCGGCGCGCAATGGTTTCCGGGGCAGCTGCTGAACTACGTCGATCAGATCGCCCGCCACGCCCGCACCGACCGGCCCGCCATCGTCTACGCCGGCGAACAGGGCGGCCTGACCGAGATCTCCTGGGCGGAACTGCTGGGCCGCACCGCCTCCTTCGCGGCGACGCTCCGCGAACTCGGGGTGGGACTCGGCGATCGAGTCGTCGGCTATCTGCCCAACATCCCCGAGGCCGTGATCGCCTTCCTCGGCGCGGCCAGTATCGGCGCGGTGTGGAGTGCCTGCGGGCAGGACTATTCGGCCAAGGCGGCGCTCGATCGGCTGGGGCAGTTGGAGCCGGCCGTGCTGGTCACCGCCGACGGTTACCACTTCGGCGGGAAAACGCACGACAAACGCGACGATATCGCCGCCCTGCGGGCCGGGCTGCCGACCGTTCGCGCCACCGTCGTGGTGCCGCGCCTCGGCGGTGCGGTGCCCGACGCCCTGGACTGGAATGCGGCCGCCCCGCCGGAGGGCACCGAATTGTCCACGGAGCCCGTCGGTTTCGCTCATCCACTGTGGATCCTGTTCTCCTCCGGCACCACGGGGCTGCCGAAGGGGATCGTGCACGGGCACGGCGGCGTCCTGCTCGAACATCTGAAAGCCGCTGCGCTGCAATCGGATATCGGCCGCGGCGACGTCTTCTTCTGGTACACCAGCCCCAGCTGGATGATGTGGAACTTCCAGGTCGCCGGCCTGCTGGTGGGTGCGACGATCGTCTGTTACGACGGCAGTCCGACCTATCCGCACGCCGATTCGCTGTTCGACCTGGCCGCGCGCACGGGCACCACCGTGCTCGGCACCAGCCCCGGCTACGTGCTCGCCTGCATCAAGGCCGGTGTGGTGCCGCGACGCGAGCACGATCTCTCGGCGCTGCGCACGATCGGCATCACCGGGTCGTCCCTGCCGCCGTCGTCGGCACTGTGGTTGCGCGACAACGTCGGTGAGCGTGTGCAGGTGAACTCGATCAGCGGCGGCACCGATGTGGTGTCCGCGTTCATCGGCGGCGTGCGCACGGTGCCGGTGTGGCCGGGCGAGCTGTCGGTGCCGTTCCTCGGCGCCGCGGTGGATGCCTGGGACGAATCGGGCCGGCCGGTACGCGGCGAGGTCGGGGAGTTGGTGATCACCGCCCCGATGCCCTCCATGCCGGTGTCGTTCTGGCACGACCCCGACGGAACACGCTATCGCGCAGCGTATTTCGAGATGTTCCCCGGCGTCTGGCGGCACGGCGACTGGATCACCGTCACCGATCACGGCAGCATCGTCGTGCACGGCCGCTCCGATTCGACGTTGAACCGGCACGGCATCCGGATGGGCTCGGCCGATATCTACCAAGCGGTGGAACAACTTCCGGAGATCGCCGAGGCCCTGGTGATCGGCGCCGAACAGCCCGACGGCGGTTACTGGATGCCGCTGTTCGTCACCCTCGCCCCGGGCGCCGAACTGACCGACGAGCTGAAACAGCGCATCAACGCGACGATCCGTGCCGAGGTCTCGCCGCGCCACGTCCCCGACGAAATCATCGCCGCCCCGGGCATTCCGCACACCCGCACCGGCAAGAAGCTCGAGGTGCCGATCAAGAAACTGTTCCAGGGTGCGGACCCGGATCGGGTGGTCGAACGCAGCGCGGTCGACAATGCGGATCTGCTCACCTGGTACGCCGAGGTGCCGGCCCGGAAACGGGCGACGTAGGCCGAGCCGCGGAAGCGGTGCGCTGCCGCTCGGTGGCCGCCGAGTACGCGCGGCACACCGCATCCGGGCCGCGGGTGATCAGGCGGCGAGCTCTCCGGCCTCCTCCATCGACAACCGGCCGTCGACCATGCGGTAGACCGCGTTCATGCGGTGCAGGTGGGTGCGGTCGTGGGTCACCAGCAGGGTGGCGGCGGCGTGGGTGTGGACGACCCCGAGAATCAGGTCGATGACGGCGGCCCCGCGTTCCTGGTCGAGGGCGCTGGTGGGCTCGTCGACGACCAGCAGGGCGGGGTCGTGCATGAGCGCGCGGGCGATGTCGACGCGTTGCCGTTGACCGCCGGACAGCTGAGCCGGGCGCTTCTTCTCGTGGCCGCGCAGCCCCACCGCGGCGAGCAGATCCATCGCCTTGTCCCTGGTTCGGCGTCGCAGGCGCGGTGAGACGACGGTGTGGCCACCCAGGTGCTGCATCACCTCGAGTTGTTCGACCGCGGTGAGGGCGGGGATGAGGTTGGGCTGCTGGAAGACGATCCCGATGCGTTCGCGGCGCAGGGTGGTGGCCTCGCGCCGGGACGCTCGGGCGAGGTCGACGCTGCCGTCGTCGGTTTCGAGCAGGATCCGGCCCGAATCCGGGCGGACCAATGTCGACACCGTGGCCAGCAGACTCGATTTGCCCGATCCCGACGGACCGGTGATGGCCGCGATCTCGCCGCCGCGCACGGTCAATGACACCTTGTCGAGGGCGGTGATGCGGCCGGCGCCGTCGGGGAAGGTGAGGGTGAGATCGGAGACGGTCAGGGTGGTGGTCATCGAAAGCTCCTGTGCGGTAATCGAATCAGCGAGATTGGTTGAGCGCGGTGAGCGGGTCGGTGGTGGCCAGGAAGCGCAGGGCGAACACGGCGCCGAGCAGCCCGAGCCCGATCAGGGCGAGTGCGGGCACCACGGTCGTGGCCGCGCTGAGCACGAACGGCACCGCCCCGCCGATGAAGGCCCCGGCCAGTGCGGTCACCCCGACACCGACGCCGACGCCGAGGAGCAGCACGATCAGCGCCTGGCCCAGGGCGTCGCGAACCAGTGCGGTCGTGGTGGCGCCCAGCGCTTTCAGCGTCGCGATATCCGCGGTGCGCTGGATGGTCCAGACGGTGAAGAAGGCACCGATCACCAGGGCGGAGATCACGAACAGCATCACGGTCATCAGCGTGAGCGAACCGTTCTCGGCCCGATACGACCCGATCGCCTGCAATGCGCCGTCGACACTCGTCGTGCGGGTGTGCGCGGCGCTGTTCACCGCACCGGTATCGGGCACCCCGGAGGCGACCAGAATCGTGGCGGCCCCGCCGCGCGGATCGAGTTGCTGCCAGTCGGACAGCGTCGTCCAGACCACCGGGGTGTGCGCGTACCAGTCGTCGTCGCCGACTGCCGCGACCGTGAAGGTACCGCCGCCGATCGACACGCGATCACCAGCGCCGGCCGAGAGGTCTTCGGCGGCGGCCTGACTCAGCACGACGGTGCCGGGGCCGGTAGCCACCTCGTTGCCGAACGCCTTGCCGTCGACGCCGAATATCGCCACCTGGGCCGGTGCGGATCCCTCCCGGACGGCTTGGCTACGGCTGATGCCGACCGGATCGACGCTTCCTCCGGCTCGCTGCCAGCGCTCGACCTGTTCGCTGGTCAGCGCCGAGGAATCGAAGGACGGATCGGCGCCGGTATCGGCGAATACCACGCTGCCGCCGGCCAGCCGCTCGAGTGCGGAAATATTCTGATGTGCCAGGCCGGCCGTGAGTCCGCTCAGAAAGCTCACCAGCAGGGCCACCATGGTGACGACCAGGGTGATGAGCAGGAATCGGCCGCGGGCGGCCCGCAGATCTCTCAGTGCGACGAACATATCTCCACCTTCGCGATGAATCCGCCGGTGGACATCGCCTGCGCGGACACTTCGCGACCGCCCGACGATGGGGTGCCGAATCCACCTTTCGATGGATGCCGCCCCGGTAACCGCGCATAAGCTGGCAGCGTGCACCGCTCTCCCCTCACCCCCGTCTTCGCCGCACTGCAGGTCGGACTGCATGTGTTGATGACGGCGCTGGTGGTCGTGGTGATCGTGCGCGCGGCCGTGCCCGGTGACGACGGCCCCCGGCCCACCGTCGCGGTGATCGTGCTCGCGGCGCTGTTCCTGCTCGTCTATTTCGCGGGTGGGCTGCTGCGCGGGCGTCCGGTCGCGGCGCGGGTATGGCTGGGCGGGCTCACGGCGCTGTGGCTGGCGTTGATCGTGCTGGTTCCGGAGGCCGTCTACCTGGTGTTCGGACTGTTCTTCCTGTATCTGCATCTGCTGCCGCGACTGTGGGGACTGGCCGCGGTCGTCGCCGCCACGATCGTCTCGGTGGTCGGCTGGGGGTTGCACGAGGGGTGGACGGTGCCCGGAATCGCCGGGCCGGTCCTGGGCGCGATCGTGGCGATCGCGATCGGCCTGGGCTATCGGGCGCTGTTCCGCGAGGCGGCCGATCGCCAGCAGTTGATCGACGAATTGCTCTCCACCCGTGCCACTCTCGCCGAACGCGAACGCACCGCCGGCAAACTCGCCGAACGTGAACGGCTCGCGCAGGAGATCCACGACACCGTCGCCCAGGGGTTGTCCAGCATCCAGATGCTGCTGCATGCCGCCGAACGCGACGCACCGGATCATCCCGCGCTGCAACAGATCCGGCTCGCCCGCGAGACCGCCGCGGACAATCTGGTCGAGACCCGGCAGTTGATCGGCGACCTCACCCCGGCGGTGCTCGAGGGGCAATCGCTGAGTGATGCGCTCGAGCGGATCGCCCGGCGCGCCGAGGGCCCCGGGCTCAGCGCCCGCACGGTGGTCGAGGGGACGCCGATGCGGCTGCCGATGCCCGTCGAGGCCGCGCTGGTGCGGGTGGCGCAGGGCGCGGTGTCGAATGTGGTCCGGCACGCGCACGCCGACCGGATGCGGATCACGCTCACCTACGGTGACGACGCCGTCCATCTCGATGTGGTCGACGACGGCGTCGGTATCGATCCGGCGGTCTTCGGCGGCGGCACCTTCGGCCTCAACGCCATGCGCAGCCGCGTCGAACAGCAGGGTGGTGTCATGGACGTCGAATCCGAGCCGGGGCATACCGCCGTCACCGTGTCGTTTCCGCTGCACGACTCGGAAACCGCTGCGGCCGAGCTCATCTCGCGGGAGGAGCTGCCGTGATCCGTCTCCTGCTGGCCGACGACCACGCCATCGTCCGCGCCGGATTGCGGGCCCTGCTGGATTCCGGCGAGGACATCACGGTGGTCGGGGAGGCCGCCACCGCCGAGGAGGCCGTGGCCTTCTGCGCCACCACGCACGTCGATCTGGTGCTGATGGATCTGCGCTTCGGTCCCGGCAAATCCGGGGTGGACGCGACCCTGGCCCTACGCGCCCTGCCCGATCCGCCGAACGTCCTGGTCGTGACCAACTACGACACCGACGCCGATATCCTCGGCGCCATCGAGGCGGGTGCCTGCGGTTACATCCTCAAGGACACCCCGCCGCCCGAACTCCTCGCCGCCGTGCGCGCCGCGGCGGCGGGGGAGAGCGTGCTCTCGCCCTCGGTCGCTTCCAAACTGATGACCCGCGTCCGCAAACCGGACACCACCCTGAGCGCCCGCGAGATCGAGGTGCTGCGCCTGGTCGCCGACGGTCATTCCAACCGCGATATCGGCAAACACCTGTTCCTCAGCGAGACGACGGTGAAATCCCATCTGGTGCACATCTATTCGAAGCTGGGCGTGAAATCGCGGACGTCGGCGGTGGCGCGAGCGCGCGAGCGCGGGGCCATCTGAACCGTGCGGGGCTCGCTGATCGCGGCCGTGTCGGTCGGTGCGTGTCGGGGCCCGCGCACACGCCGCCGCTTCCTAGGGTGAGCTCATGCCTTCCATTACCGATCCCGAAGTGCGGGAGTTCCTCGCCGCCGGAACCCGTACCGGCAAACTGGCTCTGGTCGCCTCCGACGGCCGCCCGATCGTCAATCCGGTGTGGTTCATCCTCGACGGCGACGACCTGGTCTTCAACACCGGTAAAACCACCGCCAAGGGCAAGGCGCTGGCTCGCGACCCCCGCGTCGCCCTCTGCGTGGACCTGGACGAACCGCCGTACGCCTATTTCCAGGTGCAGGGCGTCGCCACCCTCTCCGAGGACCCTGCCGAACTCCTGCGCACCGCGACCGCCATCGCCGCGCGGTACATGGGCCCGGACCGCGCCGAGGAATTCGGCACCCGCAACGCCGTCCCCGGTGAGCTGGTCGTGCGGGTACGCCCGGACAAGATCCTCGGTGGGCTGAACATGACCGGATAGCCGGCCGGGGCGGAAAGAATTCAGCGACGCCGAGCGTATTCGGCGGCCGCGGCCCAGTCGACCAGTACGCAGGCTTCCTCGCCCACGGTCCAGGCGTCGTGGCCGGGCGGGCACTGCATGAAATCTCCCGGGCCGACCTCGCACTCGGTGCCGTCGTCCATCCGGATGTGCATCCGCCCCGAGATGCAGTAGCCGATGTGGGAGACCTGGCAGCTGTCGGTTCCGGCGATCGGCTTGACGTGCGTGGACCAGCGCCAGCCCAGCTCGAAGACGGCCCGGCCGACTGCGCCGGAGGGTGCCTGCACGACCTCGAGGCGCCCGCTGCCGGATTCGAATTCCCGCGTCTCGTCGGCCGAGTCGAAGTTCTTCACCAGCAGGGACGCATCCGGCGTCCCCATATCGTCCTCACGCACCAGATCCAGATTGCGGAAGACCGCCGGCTCGTCGCACAGTGCGGCGAGGGTTTCGGCGAAGCCGGTCGTCTCGGGCAGCGCGGAATTCGCCATGGCCTGCTCGTAGGAGGGGAATTCCACGATCTGCAGGTAGGTGTCCGGATGGTCGCGGTCCCGGGTTTCCATACTGTGCGTCGCCGAGCGCGTGCCCTCGGTAGCCGTCAGCCACAGATCCAGCGTGCGATTGAACTCGTCGAGCTGCGAGGTCTTGAACTCGATGGTCTGAACGAATTTCGTCATCGTGCTCACCTTCGGGAGTTGTGGATGACCCCGGGCATGATCTTACGCCGCGCGGCACCGGGCGAGCCGGCGAATCGAGCGCGGGAGCTGTCCCCGCGAACGGCACGAGACCGCCTGTGGGCTACTGCACACCGCCGTCGTGCAGGATGGCTGCATCGTTGAAAAAGCTTGCACTGCAACAATTTCGACATGCGGCGCAGCTGCTCGCTCCGCACCTCCACTGTGGGTGTGTGCCGCGAGGACCACCCATCCTTAGTTCCACCGTTTCGAATGCACCCCGTGGGACAATGGGGCGACCATGAAGACGAGGTGAGGAGCTGAGGTGACAGCCTTTTCGTATCCGCAACGGCTGCTGACGCTCTCCGACTTCGTGGCGCTCCCCGAAGACGACCGGCATCGCTGGGAGTTGCAGGAGGGGGTACTCGTCGTGTCGCCGTCACCGACACCGGCGCACAATATCGCCGGCGCGCAACTGTATATGCAGTTGTTCGCGCAGCTGCCGGACGATCTGGTGGCCGTGCCGGACGTCGACGTCGATCTGGGGTTGGTCCCGCCGGACGAACCCGCCACCGTCAGGCGACCGGATCTGATCGTCGTGACGCGTGCCGAACTGGAACGAGTCCGTACCTCCGGCGGCATTCTTCGCACGTCGGAAGCGGTGCTCGTCGTCGAAATCGTTTCCCCGGGCTCGCGTCGCACCGATACGGTGACCAAGCGCAGCGAATACGCCGAAGCCGGCATCGCGCACTACTGGATCATCGACCTCAACGAGCCGCTGAGCCTGTTGGTATTCCGGCTCACCGAAGAACTCGGATATCTGGACGAAGGCGAAGCGACCGGAACGTTCCGGACCACGTCGCCCTGCCCGCTCACCATCGAGCTCGGGCGGCTGGGCTGAGGGTTGCGGGATCGGGCGGGCACCTAGACTCCGGGCATGACCGTGCATTTCATCGGAGCGGGTCCCGGGGCGGCCGATCTACTCACGCTGCGGGCGGTGGCGCTGCTGCGGGAATCTCCGGTGTGCCTGTATGCCGGGACGTATCTGGATCCCGAGGTGCTGGCGCATTGCGCGCCGGAGGCGGAGTTGATCGATACCCAGGGGCTGGATCTGGACGAGATCGTCGCGCACTGTGTGCGGGCCGACGCCGAGGGTAAGGATGTGGCCCGGCTGTGTTCGGGGGATCCGTCGATCTATTCGGCGCTGACCGAGCAGGCGCGGCGGCTCGACGGGCTGGGCATCGCCTGGGATGTGACGCCCGGGGTGCCGGCGTATGCGGCGGCGGCCGCGGTCCTGGGCAGCGAGCTGACGGTGCCGGAAGTAGTGCAGTCGGTGGTGCTGACGCGGACCCGGGCGCGCTCGACCGCGATGCCCGAGTCCGAGGCGCTGGCGAATTTCGCGCGGACCCGGGCCAGTCTGGTGCTGCATCTGGCGATCACGCGGATTCGCGAGCTGGCCGCTGAGCTGGCGCAGGAGTACGGCGCCGATTGCCCGGCCGTGGTGGTCTACCGGGCCAGTCAGCCGCAGCAGCGGATTCTGCGGGGGACGCTCGCCGATATCGCCGGCCAGGTCGAGGCGGCCGGACTGCGGCAGGCCGCGGTGGTCCTGGTTGGGCGCGCCCTGACTCCGGCGCTCGACTGTGCGCAGTCCCATCTGTACGACCCCGGACGGGAGCGGCACCCGGTATCCGGACCCGGCGCGTGACCCCCTCGCGCACCGCGATTTCGGTCACTCGGGACGGGCGATTCCCGGTAGGTTCCCAGCAGCGGATCGAACGTCGAGGTGGCGGGGACAACGGAGTGCAGTGGTGATGTCGGAGCGCTATCGCCCTTCTTGGCTGATTGTCGGTACCTGGCGGTAGATTGGTTCGGTGTTCATCAGCGAATCTCGAAACGAGGCCGATCCGTGGCCGGTGGGTGTGGTCGGGCCCATGTAACAAGATCGGCCCGACGGACGGATAGGTCCTATGAACATTTTTGTCTGATTGCAATCGAAGTGAGCCCCGAATGCCGGACGCCACGCTCGGATGAGGTGAGCGTCGGCATCGGTGTGCCATCGGGGAGCGCTGCGTGGCGTTCCGGAAGCGAGGTTACGGGTTGGACCGGCTGGATTTCGGCGGAAACGGCGAAGCTGGCGGCGAGGTAACGCCCGCGGCAGTATCCGGGGATCAACTGTTCCCGCTGTCGCCGGCGCAGCTCGGAATCTGGTATGCCCAGCACCTGGACCCCCAGGTGCCGATCACGATCGCCCAGTACGTCGACCTGGACGGTGACGTCGACGTCGAGGTGCTCTCGCGCGCCAGCCTGGATGCGTCCCACGAGCTGGGCTCCGGTTTCGTGCGCATCGTCGAACGCGACGGCGAGCCGCTGCAGTACGTCGACCACACCCTCGGCGACACCGACGGCGTCGAGCACATCGATCTGCGCGATGCCGCCGATCCGGAAGCGGCCGCGCACGAGTGGATGCGCGCCGACTACGGCCGCCCGCTGAACATCATCACCGACCGCCTGGTCCGCTCGGCCGCGCTGCAGCTCAGCGACGACCGCTGGTTCTGGTACTCGCGTGCCCATCACATCGTGCTCGACGGCTTCGGCGCGGTGAACCAGGTCAACCGGATCGCCGAGCGCTACACCGCCTATCGCAACGGCGTCGAGCCCGCCGCGTTGAAGGCCTCCGACCTGCGCGACCTGGTCGAATCCGAATTCGCCTACCGCGACAGCACCCGCTTCGAGAGCGACAAGCAGTACTGGGCCGAGCGGGTGGCCGGTCTGGAGGAGGGCACCAGCCTCACCGGCCGCAATGCCGCCCCGGCCCCGCTGAACGACGTGGTCGGCGCCGCTCTGTCCGACGATCGCAACGACCTGCTCGCCGAAGCCGTTCGTCGCCACGACTCCTCGCCGGCCGCCCTGCTGATCGCGGGTTTCGCCGCCTATCTGGCGCAGTGGACCGACGCCGAGGACGTCATTCTGAGCCTTCCGGTCACCGCGCGCACCACCGCGGTGATGCGGCGTTCCGGTGGTGCCACCTCGAACATCGTCCCGCTGCGCCTGCGCGTCGGCCACGACACCACCGTCACCGACCTGCTGAAGTCGGTGCAGGTGGAGGTGTCGGGTGCGCTGCGTCACCAGCGGTACCGGCACGAGGACATTCGCCGTGACAGCGCCGCCGCCGGCCGGGAATCGGGCAGCGGCGACGGAGTGGTGACCAAGGAGTTCTTCGGGCCCTGGGTCAACATCATGTTGTTCCAGGACGAGTTGGTACTCGGCAGCACGCCGGGCCGCTTGCATGTGCTCTCCACCGGTTCCATCGAGGATCTCGGCGTCAACTTCTATCAGACCGAGGGCGGCGCGCGGTCCCGGATCGACTTCGAGACCAACCCGAACCTCTACACCGAAGACGAAGCGCGCCACCATCATTCGCGCTTCCTCGAATTCTTCGACCGGTTCCTGCAGGCGGATGCGCAGGAGCGGCTGTGGGGTCTGCCGATCACCACGGCCGTCGAGCGGGACGAAACCGTCACCGGCTGGAACCGCTCCGTCCACGAGGTGCCGACCACCACGCTGCCGGCCCTGCTGGACGCCGCGATCGCGCGCACGCCCGACCGGACCGCCATCGACTTCCAGGGGCAGACGCTGACCTACGCCGAATTCGGCGCCCGGGTCAACCGCCTGGCGCGGACCCTGATCGCCGACGGTGTGGGCCCGGAATCGCTGGTGGCACTGGGCATGCGGCGTTCGCTGGATCTGGTCGTCGGCATGCACGCGGTGCTGAAGGCCGGTGGCGCGTACGTGCCGATCGATCCGGATCATCCGGCCGAGCGCACCGCCTATATCCTCGACAGCGCGGGCCCGGTGTGCGTGCTGACCAGTTCCACCGACGAGGTGGACCTGCCGGATTCGGTGCGGCAGGTGCAGATCGACACGCTCGACACCACCGGTGTGTCCGATGCGCCGATCACCGACGCCGACCGGCTCGCGCCGCTGCGCGCGGACAACACCGCCTACGTCATCTACACCTCCGGTTCGACCGGCCGGCCCAAGGGCGTCGCGGTCACCCACCACGCCATCGTCAATCAGCAGCTGTGGATGCTGCACGAATACGGCCTGACCGAGGCCGACGTCTATCTGCAGAAGACCGCCACCACCTTCGACGTCTCGCTGTGGGGCTACTTCCTGCCGCTGATGGTCGGCGCGAAACTGGTGGTCGCCGATCCGGACGGGCATCGCGATCCGGTCTACGTCGCGCAGATGATCGAGCGGCACGCGGTGACCGTCACCGACTTCGTGCCGTCGATGCTGACGGTCTTCGCCTCGCACGCCAGCGCGGGTCGATGTGATTCGCTGCGTGCGGTTTTCGTCATCGGTGAGGCGCTGCCGCCGGAGACCGCCGCGATGTTCCGGGCGATCAACCCGGACGCCGGCCTGCACAACCTCTACGGCCCCACCGAGGCTGCGGTCTCGGTGACCTACTGGGAGGCCACCGCCGCCGACGCCACCACGGTCCCGATCGGTATCCCGGAATGGAATGTCGATGTCTACGTGCTGGATTCGCGGTTGCGTCCGGCCGCGATCGGCGCCCCGGGTGAGCTGTATCTGGGTGGACGGCAGCTGGCCCGCGGCTACCGCGGCCGGCCCGATCTGACCTCGGATCGGTTCGTCGCCAATCCCTTCTCGAGCACCGGCGAGCGCATGTACCGCACCGGTGACCTGGTGCGCTGGGGCCGGCAGGCCGACGGGACCGGCGTGCTGGAGTACATCGGCCGTACCGACTTCCAGGTCAAGTTCCGCGGCCAGCGCATCGAGCTCGGCGAGATCGAAACCGATCTGCTCGCCCATCCGGCGGTCAGCCAGGCCGTCGTCCTGGTGGTCGACACCGCGACCGGTCAGCAGCTGGTCGCGTATGTCGTTCCGGCGCCGGGATATTCGATCGATTCGGCGGATCTCACCCGGTTCGTGGCCGAGAAGCTGCCCAGCTACATGGTGCCCGCCGCGATCATGGTGCTGGACGCGTTCCCGCTCAACACCTCCGGCAAGCTGGATCGCAAAGCGCTGCCCGAACCCGTGTTCAGCGCCGATGCGACCGGTTACCGCGCCCCCCGCACGCAGGCCGAGGAGATCGTCGCCGGCGTCTTCGCCGACGTACTGAGCCAGCCCCGGGTCGGCGTGGACGACAACTTCTTCGACCTCGGCGGCAACTCGCTGGTGGCGACCCAGGTCGTCGCGCGCATCTCCGCCGCCTTCGGCGTGCAGCTGGGTGTGCGCGCGCTGTTCGAGACGCCCACCGTGGCGGGTATCGCGGCCCGGGCCGACGCCGCGGCCGAACACGGCGCCGACGGCGAATTCGCGGCGCGTCCGCCGCTGGTCGCGCAGCATCGCCCGGACCGGGTTCCGCTGTCGCTGGCACAGCAGCGGATGTGGTTCATCAACCAGTTCGACCCCGCCGCACCCACCTACAACCTGCCCTTCGTGGTCCGGCTGAGCGGCACCGTCGACATCGACGCGCTGCAGACCGCGCTGCGCGACGTGGTGGAGCGGCAGGAATCGCTGCGCACCATCTTCCCCGAGTCCGGCGCCGGCGGCTATCAGTTCGTTATTCCGGCCGAACAGGTCGACCTGGGTATCGAGGTGGAGCCGATCGACGCGGCGGATCTGCACGATGCGCTGGCGGCCTTCGCGTCCGCCGGATTCGATGTGTCTCGGGAACTGCCGATCCGGGTGCGGATATTCGAGATCTCCGCCGGCCGCGACAACGGAACGCGGGACTTCGCGGTCGCTTTCGTCGTTCACCACATCGCCGCGGACGGATTCTCCTTCGGTCCCCTGGCTCGCGACGTCGCGGCCGCATATCTGGCGCGTGCGGCCGGTTCGGCCCCCGCCTGGTCACCGCTTCCGGTCCAGTACCAGGACTACAGCCTCTGGCAGCGGGAACTGCTCGGTTCGGAGGCCGATCCGGATTCCATCGCCGCCCGCGAAATCGGGTATTGGCAAGAAGCTTTGGCCGGTCTGCCGGATCAGCTGGAATTGCCCGCCGATCGCCCGCGGCCGCCGGTGCAGAGCTTCCGCGGCCGCCGGGTCGATTTCGCCATCGACGCCGAATTGCATGGGCAATTGGTCGAACTGGCGCGTGCCCACGGCGTCAGCTTGTTCATGGTCATGCACGCCTCGTTGGCCGTTCTGCTGGCCCGGTTGTCGGGTACCAGCGATATCGCTGTCGGCACGCCGGTCGCCGGTCGCGGTGAACAGGCGCTCGACGACCTGATCGGCATGTTCGTCAACACGCTGGTGCTGCGTTCCGAGGTCGAGGGCAGCATCGCGTTCAGCGAATTCCTGGCGCAGACCCGGGAAGTCGACCTCGCCGGATTCGCGCACGTCAACGTGCCGTTCGAACGACTGGTCGAGGTGCTGAACCCGACCCGCTCGCAGGCGCGGCATCCGTTGTTCCAGGTGATGCTGTCGTTCCAGGAGATGTCGCACGCCACGTTGGAACTGCCCGGATTGTCGGTGACCGCCGACGAACTGGACGTCGACATCGCCAAATTCGACCTGCAGTGGACCATCACCGAGGAGCGTTCCGGCTCCGGTGCGCCCGCCGGGATGGTTGCGGAGGTCTCCTACGCCACCGATCTGTTCGACGCGCCGACCGTCGCCGAATTCACCGAACGCTATCTGCGGATCCTGAAATCTGTTGCCGCGCACCCGGATACGGCGGTGCGTGAGATCGATCTGCTCGACGATGCCGAACGGGTCACGGTGCTCTCGGGCTGGAACGAGACCGCGCACGGAGTTTCGGCTCCGACGGTGCTGGATCTGTTCGCCGAGCAGGTTCGGCAGCGGCCCGACGAGCTCGCCGTGCTGTTCGACGGCGGCATGCGGGAGGACGGCGGGGAGCAGATCGAGCTCACCTACGCCGAATTCGACGCGCGCGTCAATCGTTTGGCTCGCAAGCTGATCGACCTCGGCGTGGGACCGGAGTCGCTGGTCGGCGTCGGTATCCGGCGTTCGGTGGATATGCTCGTCGCGATCTACGCGGTGATGACCGCCGGTGGTGGGTATGTGCCCCTGGACCCCGACCATCCGGCCGAGCGCACCGACTACGTGCTGGCCTCCTCGGGCCCGGTCTGCCTGCTGACGACCACCGACGACGGGGTCGCCGCGAGCGACATCCCGGTGATCGCGGTCGACACCGTCGACCTGGACGACTATCCGCCGACCCCGGTCGGCGATGCCGATCGACTCGCCCCGCTGCGGGCGAGCAATACCGCATACGTGCTCTACACCTCCGGCTCCACCGGCCGTCCGAAGGGTGTCGCGGTCGCACATGCCGCCGTGGTGAACCAGATCGCCTGGATCACCGCGCAATACCGCATGGGGCCGGCCGATGTGGTGCTGCAGAAGACCCCGGTGACCTTCGACGTGTCGGTCTGGGAGTTGTTCGGCACGCTGGCGGTCGGTGCGAAGATGCTCATCGCGGCACCGGACGGGCATCGCGATCCGGTGTATCTGTCGGAGATCATCGGTCGTCATCGGGTCACCATGACGTCGTTCGTGCCGTCGATGCTGTCGGTCTTCGTCGGTGCCGCGGTTCCGGCCGAATGTGCCTCGCTGCGTGCCGTTCTCGTCGCCGGAGAGGCGCTGCCGCCGGCGACGGTGACCGCGTTCCGGCAGTTCTCCACCGCCGCGCTGCACAACCTGTACGGCCCGACCGAATTCACCGTGCACGCGACCGCATGGCACCTGGACACCGTCGCCCCCGCCACGGTGCCCATCGGCCGCCCGGTGTGGAACACGCGCGCCTACGTACTCGACCAGGGTCTGTCTCCCGTTCCGGTCGGGGTGCCCGGTGAGCTGTACCTCGGCGGGGTGCAGGTCGCGCGCGGCTATCACGGCCGCCCCGACCTGACCGCCGATCGATTCGTAGCCGACCCGTTCGGCCCGCCCGGATCACGGCTGTACCGCACCGGTGACCTGGTCCGCTGGACCGAACCGGACGCACCCGAGGTCGGCCGCGCGGGCGTGCTGGAATACATCGGCCGCACCGACTTCCAGGTGAAGTTCCGCGGTCAGCGCATCGAACTCGGGGAGATCGAGGCCGCGCTCACCGAGCATCCGGCGGTCAACCAGGCCGTGGTTCTCGTTCTGGACACCGTCGCCGGTGATCAGCTCGTCGGTTACGCGGTCACCCCGGCCGGGCCGGTCGACATCGACAACATCAAGGCGTCGCTGCACCGGCGGCTGCCGGCGTACATGGTGCCCTCGGCGATCGTGGTGCTCGACGCGCTGCCGCTGAACCCGTCCGGCAAGCTGGACCGCAAAGCGTTGCCCGCGCCGGTTTTCGAGGTGCGCGAATTCCGCACTCCGGCAACGCCGATCGAGGAGATCGTCGCCCAGACCTTCGGCGAGGTTCTGGGCGTGGCCCGGGTGGGCGCGGACGACGACTTCTTCGACCTCGGCGGCAATTCGCTGATCGCCACCCAGGTGGCCTCGCGCTTGGGCAACGCGCTCGACACCCGCGTCCCGTTGCGCATGCTGTTCGAGGCGAGCACCGTGGCCGCGCTGGCCGCGCGAGTGGAATCGCATGCGGGCGACGGTGCGCGCAAGTCGCTGGTGGCACGGGAGCGCCCCGAACAGGTGCCGTTGTCGCTCGCACAGCAGCGGCTGTGGTTCCTCAACCGCTACGACACCTCCTCGGCGGTCAACAACATCCCGGTCGCCATGCGGCTGTCGGGTGAACTGGACGTGGCCGCGCTGCAGGTCGCGGTCATCGACGTGATCGACCGCCACGAATCGCTGCGCACGGTGTTCCCGGAGACCGGCAGTGCGCCGGTGCAGGTGGTGCTCGACGCCGCGCAGATCGTGCCGGACCTGACCCCGGTGCCGGTGACCGAGCACAATCTCATCGACCACCTGGTCGAACTGGCCTCCATGTCGTTCGACGTGACCAACGAAGTGCCGTTGCACGCCCGGCTCTTCGAGATCAGCGAGACCGAGTACGTGCTCGGCATGGTGGTGCACCACATCTCCGCCGACGGCTGGTCGATGCATCCGCTGGCCCGCGACGTGATGGTCGCCTACGCCGCGCGCACCAACTGGGAGCAGCCGGCCTGGACCGAACTGCCGGTGCAGTACGCCGACTACGCGCTGTGGCAGCGCGAGGTGCTGGGTTCCGAGGACGATCCGAACTCGTTGATCTCCAACCAGATTCGGTACTGGACCCGCGAACTCGCCGATCTGCCCGACGAACTGGTGCTGCCCGCCGACCGGCCGCGCCCGGCGGTCGCGACGTATCGCGGTGGCACCTATTCGTTCGTCATCTCGCCGGAAACCCAGCGGCGACTGGCCGACCTCGGCCGCAGGTACAACGCCTCGCCGTTCATGGTGGTGCACGGCGCGCTGGCGATCCTGCTGGCGCGGCTGTCGGGTACCTCCGATATCGCGATCGGCACCCCGGTCGCCGGTCGCGGTGAGGCCGCGCTCGACGATCTGATCGGCATGTTCGTCAACACGCTGGTGTTGCGCACGAACGTCGACGGCGCAATGACCTTCGCCGAACTGCTGGCCCAGGCCCGCAATACCGATCTGCAGGCCTTCGCCCATGCCGACGTGCCGTTCGAGCGGCTGGTCGAGGTGCTCAACCCGGCCCGTTCGCAGGCCCGGCATCCGCTGTTCCAGGTGATGCTGGCCTTCCAGAACATCCGCCACGCCAGCCTGGAGCTGCCCGGCCTGTCGGTCAACGGCATCGACTACGACGCCCGGCTGGCGAAATTCGACCTGCAGCTCACCCTGCAGGAGGCGCCGGACGCCGAAGGGGCGGCGGCGGGTATGTCCGCCGAGTTCTCCTATGCGCTCGACCTTTTCGACGAGCCGACGATCGCCGGATTCGCCAAGCGCCTGGACCGGGTGCTGGCCGCGGTGGTGGCCGATCCGGACCGCCCCATCGGTGACATCGCGCTGATCGACGCGCTCGAGGCCGATCGGGAACTGCGCGAGTGGAACTACACCTCGCGCGAGATCGGTTCCGCGACACTGCTTCCCGAGCTGTTCGCCGAGGCCGCCCGCACCCACGCGGAGGCGGTCGCGGTGGTGGACCGCGAGGCCGGTGAAACCCTGACCTACGCCGAATTCGGGGCCCGCGTGCGCCGGTTGGCGCGGCGGTTGGTCGAGGCGGGCGTGGGCCCCGAGGCGCGGGTGGCGCTGGGACTGCGGCGTTCGACGGACCTGGTGGTCGCCATGTACGCGGTGCTCGAGGCCGGTGGCGGCTATGTGCCGCTGGACCTGGATCAGCCCGCCGACCGCATCGGCTACGTCCTCGACACCGCCGAACCGGTCTGCGTATTGACCACCTCGGCGAACGCGGCCGACGTCGAGGCCGGTGACCGTACGGTCCTGTGCCTGGACGAGCTCGACCTCGCGGCCTACTCCGACGAGCCGCTGACCGATGCGGACCGTCTCGCCCCGCTGCGTCCGTCGAATCCGGCGTACACGATCTTCACCTCCGGCTCGACCGGCCGCCCGAAGGGCGTGACCGTCCCGCATTCCGCGGTGGTGAACCAGATCCGCTGGATCACCGGCGAATACGGCATCGGCGCCGACGATGTGGTGCTGTTCAAGACGCCCGCCACCTTCGACGTCTCGGTGTGGGAGTTGTTCGCCCCGCTGTCGGTCGGTGGCCGGATGGTCGTGGCCACCCCCGACGGGCATCGCGATCCGCGCTATCTCGCCGATGTGATCGCCGCCGAACAGGTCACCATGACCTCGTTCGTGCCCTCGATGCTCACCGTCTTCTCCGGTGCGGTCGACAGTTCCGCGCTGGCGTCGCTGCGGGCGTTGTTCGTCGCCGGTGAGGCCTTCACCTCCGATGCCGTCGAGGCGTTCCGCCGGGTCGGCACGGCACAGCTGTACAACCTGTACGGCCCCACCGAATTCACCGTGCACGCCACCCACGCCGGGGTGGCCGACGGCGTCCGCGGCGCGGTGCCGATCGGTTTGCCGGTGTGGAACGCGCAGGCCTACGTGCTGGACGCGCGACTGCATCCGGTGCCGCCGGGTGTCGCGGGTGAGCTGTATCTGGCCGGCGATCAGCTGGCCCGCGGTTATCTCGGCCGTGCCGACCTGACCGCCGACCGCTTCGTCGCGAATCCGTTCGCCGACTACGGCTCCCGGATGTACCGCACCGGTGACCTGGTGCGCCGCGGCGCCGACGGCGCGATCGTGTACCTGGGCCGCACCGACTTCCAGGTGAAGGTGCGCGGTCTGCGCATCGAGCTCGGGGAGATCGAATCCGCCCTCGTCGCACACGAATCCGTGGCCCAGGCGGTCGCGGTGGTGCGTTCGGACGCGCGCCTGGGCGATCAGCTCGTCGCCTACGTGGTGCCGGCCGGCGGCGTGGTGGACCTCGAGGTGCTGCGCGCACATCTGGCGCAGTTGCTGCCGTCGTACATGATTCCGTCCGCGATCGTCACGCTCGACGCGATGCCGCTGAACCCGAACGGCAAATTGGACCGGCGCGCGCTGCCGGAGCCGGTGTTCGCGGCCCGCGAATTCCGGGCGCCGTCCACGCCGGTCGAGGAGATCGTCGCGGCGACCTTCGCCGACGTACTCGGCCTGGACACCAGCGAGCGTCCGGTCGGTGTGGACGACGACTTCTTCGATCTGGGCGGCAACTCGCTGATCGCCACCCAGGTGGTGGCGCGGCTGAGCGCCGCGCTGAACGCCGAGGTCGGTGTGCGCACGGTCTTCGAGGCGCCCACGGTGGCCGGCTTGGCCGCGCGCGTCGAATCCCAGGTGGGATCCGGTGTGCGCCAGGCGCTGACGCCTCGCACGCGCCCGGAATTCCCGCCGCTGTCGCTGGCACAGCAGCGGATGTGGTTCCTCAACCGCTTCGACACCGATTCGGCGACCAACAACATCCCGGCCGCCGTGCGGCTGACCGGCGAACTCGATATCGACGCGCTGCGTACCGCGATCGCGGACGTGGTGGCCCGGCACGAATCGCTGCGCACGATCTACCCCTCCCACGAGGGCCTGGCCTACCAGCAGATCCTGCCCTCGACCCGCGCCGTGCCCGACCTCGACGTGGTCGATACGACCGAGGCGGATCTGCTCGACGCGCTGACCGAATTCGTCGGCCGCGGTTTCGACGTGACCGCGGTGCCGCCGACCCGGTTGCGGCTGTACCGCCTCGGCGAGGCCGATCATGTGCTGGTCGTGGTGGTCCACCACATCGCCACCGACGGCTTCTCGATGACGCCGCTGGTGCGCGATCTGATGACCGCCTACCTGGCCCGCACCGCGGGATCGGAGCCCGGCTGGGCGCCGCTGCCCGTGCAGTACGCGGATTACGCGCTGTGGCAACGGGAATCGCTCGGCTCGGAGGACGATCCGCGGTCGGTCATCTCCGAACAACTCGGTTACTGGCACAACGCGCTCAACGGCCTGCCCGACGAATTGCGGCTGTCGACCCGCCCGCGGCCGGCCGTGGCCACCTACGAGGCCGGGACCTACCGCTTCCGGGTGCCGGGTGAGCTCGTCGACGGGCTGAGCCGGGTCGCCCAGGGACAGCAGAGCACGCTGTTCATGGTGGTGCACGGCGCCTTCGCCGCGTTGCTGGCGCGGTTGAGCGGCACCGACGACATCGCTGTCGGTATTCCGGTCGCCGGTCGCGGTGAGCGAGCCCTCGACGACCTGGTCGGCATGTTCGTCAACACCCTGGTCCTGCGCGCTCAGGTCGACCCGGGCGCGCGGTTCACCGAACTGCTGGCCCAGGTCCGCGAGCGCGACCTGTCGGCCTTCGCCCACGCCGACGTGCCGTTCGAGCGCCTGGTCGAGGTGCTCAACCCGGCCCGTTCGCAGGCCCGGCACCCGCTGTTCCAGGTGATGCTGTCCTTCCAGAACCTCGGCCGCACCGCCCTGGAACTGCCCGGGCTGACGGTCGCCGAACTCGGAATCGACGCGCAGACGGCGAAATTCGACCTGCAGCTGACGTTGAGCGAGGGGCCGGCCGGCGCCGGGGCCGCCGGCGGTACCGGTGCGGACGCCGCGATGGACGCCGAGCTGGTCTTCGCGACCGATCTGTTCGACGAGGCGTTCGCCGAATCGCTCGCCCGTCGCTTCCTGCGCGTGCTGCAGGCCGTGGCCGCCGATCCGTCGGTCGCCGTGGGCGCCCTGCCGATTCTCGACGCCACCGAACACGCTCTGGTGCTGCGGCATTGGAACGACACCGAATTCCCCATCGACGCCGCCCTGCCGACGGTGTCCGACGATGCCGCCGCGACGCTGGTCTCGCTGTTCGAGGCCCAGGTCGCGCGCACCCCGGACGCGACCGCGGTGATCTTCGAGGGGACGAGTCTGTCCTACGCCGAGTTCGCCGCCCGCGTGCGCCGGCTCGCCCGCTGGCTCGTCGACCAGGGGGTCGGACCCGAGTCGCTGGTCGCCCTCGGTATGCGACGATCGATCGATCTGGTGGTCGGCATGTACGCCGTGGCCGCCGCCGGTGGCGCCTACGTGCCGCTGGATCCGGATCATCCGGCCGAGCGCACCGACTACATCCTCGACACCGCCCGCCCGGTCTGCGTCTTGACCTCGGGTGCCGGTCTGCGCGAAAACGTCTCCACCGCAAGCGATATCGCGCCCGAGGTGCGTATCGACCGGCTCGAGCTGTCCGGATATTCGGACGCGCCGCTCACCGATGCCGACCGGACCGCGCCGCTGCGTCCGGGCAATACCGCCTACGTGATCTTCACCTCCGGTTCCACCGGCCGCCCGAAGGGCGTGGCCGTTCCGCACACCGCGATCGTGAACCGCCTGGTGTGGATGCACGCCCAGTACGGCCTGGCCGCCGACGATGTGGTGCTGCAGAAGACCCCGGCCACCTTCGACGTGTCGGTGTGGGAGTTCTTCTGGCCCTTGCAGGTCGGCGCGCGCCTGGTGGTGGCCCGGCCGGACGGCCACCGCGATCCGGCCTATCTCGCCGAGGTCATCGTGCGCGAGGGCGTGACGGTCACCCACTTCGTGCCGTCGATGCTCGCGGTCTTCGTCGCCGAGCCGGCCGCGGCCGGATGCACCGGTCTGCGCAACGTCTTCGCCTCGGGTGAGGCGCTGCCCGGCACCACCGCGCAGCAGTTGCGCCGCCTGACCGGCGCTCGCCTGCACAATCTCTACGGCCCGACCGAAGCCGCGGTCGACGTCACCTATCACGAGGTCGTCGCCGCGGACGTGGCGTCGGTGCCGATCGGTGCGCCGGTGTTCAACACCCAGGTCTACGTGCTGGACGCGCGGCTGCAGCCGGTTCCGGTGGGTGTCGCGGGTGAGCTGTATCTCGCGGGCGCCCAGCTGGCGCGCGGATATGTGGCCCGGCCGGATCTGTCCGCGGACCGCTTCGTGGCCAATCCCTTCGGCGGCGGTGCGCGCATGTACCGCACCGGCGACCTGGTGGTCTGGACCGAGGCCGGTGAGCTCGAGTATCTGGGCCGCACCGACTTCCAGGTGAAGGTGCGCGGTCTGCGCATCGAGCTGGGTGAGATCGAATCCGCGCTGACCGCCGTCGCATCGGTGGGTCAGGCCGTGGTGGTGGTGCGCTCCGAGGATCGCACGGGCGACCAGCTGGTCGCCTACCTGATCGCCGCGCCGGGCGCCGAGATCGCGGTGGACGACGTGAAATCCGCACTGGCCGAACAACTTCCGGCGTACATGGTGCCGGCGGCCTTCGTGGTGCTCGACAGCTTCCCGCTCAACGCCTCCGGCAAGTTGGATCGCAAGGCGCTGCCGGCGCCGACGTTCGCGGCCAAGGTGTTCCGCGCGCCCAGCACCTCGGTGGAACAGTCCGTCGCCGATGTGATCGCCGAGATTCTCGGCCTGGACCGGGTGGGCCTGGACGACGACTTCTTCGAACTGGGCGGCAACTCGCTGCTCGCCACCCAGGTCGCGGCCCGGCTGGGCGCGGCGCTCGACACCGAGGTCGGGGTCCGCACCCTGTTCGAGGCCTCCACGGTGGCGGCCCTGGCCGCGCGCCTGGAAACCCAAGCGGGACAGGGCGGGCGGCTCGCGCTGACCGCGCAGCCGCGGCCCGAGCCCGTCGCGCTGCCGGACGGTGAGACCGCGCAGCTGGTGCCGCTCTCCCCGGCCCAGCAGCGGATGTGGTTCCTCAACCGGTTCGACAACCGCACCGCGGTGAACAACATCCCGGTCGCGATCCGGCTGACCGGCGCGCTGGACCGCGAGGCCTTCGCCGCGGCCGTGCGTGACGTGGTCGCGCGGCACGAATCGCTGCGCACCGTGTACCCGGAGGTGGCCGGTGACGGTTACCAGCGGGTGCTGTCCGCGCACGCCGCCGGTGTCGAACTCGCCGTCGAATCGGTGGACGCCGGCGAATTGCCCTCGCGCGTGGCGGAATTGGTCAACGTCTTCTTCGACGTGACCGCCGAGGTCCCGTTCCGGGCCACCCTGCTCGAGCTCGGCCCGCGCGACCACGTGGTCGTGCTGGTCATGCACCACATCGCCGGGGACGGCTTCTCGCTGCGCCCGCTGCTGCGCGATGTGGTCGCCGCCTACTCCGAGCGCTCGCGCGGCGAGGCCCCGCAGTGGGCGCCGCTGCCGGTGCAGTACGCCGACTACGCGCTGTGGCAGCGCGAGGTGCTCGGCGCCGAGGACGATCCGGAATCGGTCGCCGCCCGCCAGATCGCCTACTGGTCCGAGCAATTGCGCGATCTGCCCGAGCAGATCGAACTGCCGGCCGATCGTCCGCGCCCGGAGATCGCCACCAATGCCGGTGCGACACACGAGTTCTCGATCGACGCCGATCTGCACGCGCGGCTCACCGACTACGCGCGCGCCCACGGCGTGACGCTGTTCATGCTGATGCACGCGGCCCTGGCCACCTGGGCGGCGCGGTTGTCGGGCAGTACCGACATCGCCATCGGCACGCCGATCGCGGGCCGCGGTGAACGCGCGCTCGACGATCTGATCGGCATGTTCGTCAACACGTTGGTGCTGCGCACTCCGGTGCGCCCGGACGCGACGTTCGCCGAACTGCTCACCGAGGTGCGCCGGACCGACCTGGCGGCCTTCGCCAACGCCGACGTGCCGTTCGAGCGGCTGGTCGACGTGCTCAGCCCGGTGCGTTCCCAGGCGCATCACCCGCTGTTCCAGGTGGCGTTGACCTTCGAGGCCACCGGACAGCGCGACGCCACCACGGTCGCCCTGCCCGGCCTGGATCTCGCGGTCGTCGACGCCGATCCGGGAATGGCGAAATTCGATATCCAGCTGACCGTCGGCGACGCCGCCGACGGCGCCGGGCTGGCGCTGTCGTGGAACTACGCCACCGATCTGTTCGATCCCGAGACCGTCGCCGCTTTCTCCGACCGCCTGCTGCGGATCCTGCGCAGCGTCACCGAGGGCAGCTCCACCGCGGACAGTGTCACCGAGACCGCCGCCGCCACGGTGGTGGGCGATATCGATCTACTCGGCGAGGGCGAACGGCTGGACGTCTCGCAGCGCTGGGTCTCGGCGGGTGCGGACGGCGGCACCGGACGGTTCGCGGACCGGGCCGTGACGCTGTCGGATCTGTTCGACGCCGCGGTCGCCGAGCACGGCGACCGGGTGGCGGCGAAGTTCGGCGCCGATCAGCTCACCTACGAGGAGCTGGATCGGCGCGCGAACCAGTTGGCGCGCAGGCTGATCGCCGACGGCGCCGGCCCCGAGACATTGGTCGCGGTGGTGCTGCCGCGTTCGCTGGATCTGGTCGTGGCTCTGCTGGCGGTCGTGAAATCCGGCGCGGGTTATGTGCCGATCGATCCGAGCTATCCGGCCGAACGCATCGCCTACGTGCTCGCGGATTCGCGTCCGGCCGGGGTGATCGTGGACGGCAGCACCGAGGTGGAGCTGCCGGCCGGCCTGCCGACCGTCCTGATGGACGGATTCGGCGCGGAGACACCGGAATTGGTGGACGCGGGTGAGGGCCCGATCACCGATGCCGATCGCAACGCCCCGATGTCGGCGAGCAATATCGCCTACGTCATCTACACCTCCGGCTCGACCGGACGCCCCAAGGGCGTGGCGGTCGCGCACCGCAACGTCGTGCGGCTGTTCGCCAATACCGATCGCGAATTCGGCTTCGGCGCCGAGGACGTGTGGACGATGTTCCACTCCTTCGCCTTCGACTTCTCGGTGTGGGAGATCTGGGGCCCGCTGCTGTTCGGCGGCACGCTGGTCGTGGTCGACTACTACACCTCGCGCTCGCCCGAGCAGTTCCTGGAACTGCTGCGCCGCGAACGTGTGACGGTGCTCAACCAGACCCCGTCGGCGTTCTATCAGCTGGCCGAGGCCGATCGCCTGGCCGGTGGGCAGCCGCTGGCCCTGCGCTACGTGGTCTTCGGCGGTGAGGCGCTGGAGCTGCGCCGGCTCGCGGACTGGGTGGCCCGCCACGGCGACACCGCGCCGCGCCTGGTCAACATGTACGGCATCACCGAGACCACGGTGCATGTCTCGCACCGGGTGCTCGACGCCGAAACCATCGCCGCGGCAACGGGTTCGGTGGTCGGCCGGGCCATCGCCGGACTGCGGGTGTACGTCCTCGACGACCGGCTGCATCCGGTTCCGGTCGGCGTCGCCGGCGAGATGTATGTCGCCGGTCCGCAATTGGCGCGCGGCTACCTGGGCCGCCCGGATCTGACCGCCGCCCGCTTCGTCGCCGATCCGCTGGGTGAGCCCGGCACGCTGCTGTACCGCTCCGGTGACGTGGCGCGCTGGAACCGCTTCGGGGAACTGGAATATCTGGGCCGCGCCGACGACCAGGTCAAGGTGCGTGGCTTCCGCATCGAACTCGGCGAGATCGAGGCCGCGGTGCTGGCACAGCCCGGGATCGCGCAGGCCGCCGTCGTCGTGCGCGAGGATCAGCCGGGCGACCAGCGCATCGTCGCCTATGTGGTGCCCCCGGCCGGTCGGACCGAACCGGCGCTGGACGTCGTGCGCGACGGTGCGGCCGAACGGCTGCCCGCGTACATGGTGCCCTCGGCATTCGTGGTGCTGGACCGCATTCCGCTGACCGTCAACGGCAAACTGGACCGCCGCGCCCTGCCCGCCCCCGCGGTGCAGTCGCGCGCCTTCCGCGCCGCGGAGACCCCGGTGCAGGAGATCGTGGCCGCGGTCTTCGCCGAGGTGCTCGACGTGGAACGGGTCGGGCTCGACGACGACTTCTTCGAGCTCGGCGGCAACTCGCTCATCGCCACCCGCGTCGTCTCCCGCGTCGGGGCGGCGCTGGGGACGACGGTGGGTGTGCGCGCGCTGTTCGAGGCCTCGACCGTGGAGTCGCTGGCCGCACGGCTGGAAACCCACACCGGCGGCGAGGCGCGCCCGCGCCTGATCGCGCGCCCGCGCGCCGCCGCGGAACCGGTACCGCTGTCGTTCGCGCAGCAGCGCATGTGGTTCCTGAACCAGTACGACACCTCCTCGGCGGCCTACAACCTGCCGCTGGTGGTCCGGCTGTCCGGTGAACTCGACACGGCCGCACTGGAATTGGCCGTCTTCGACGTGGTGCGCCGGCACGAGTCGCTGCGCACCCGCTATCCGGAGCACGGCGGCACGCCGATGCAGCTGGTGGTGCCGGCCGAGCAGATCGTGCTGGATCTGCGCGCCTACCCGGTCTCGGACGCCGATCTGACCACCGCGGTGACGGATTTCGCCTCCGCGGGATTCGATGTCGCCGAACAGGTTCCGCTGCGCGCCCGGCTGTTCCAGGTGCACAGCGACGAACACGTGCTGGTCGTGGTCGTGCACCATATCGCCGCGGACGGGTTCTCGATGACCCCGCTGGCGCGCGACGTGATGACCGCCTACACCGCCCGCACCCAGGGCAGCGCCCCCGGCTGGGCGCCGCTCGAGGTGCAGTACGCCGATTTCGCGATCTGGCAGCGCGAGGTGCTGGGCTCGGAGGACGATCCGCAGTCGCTGCTGGCCCGCCAGGTCGACTACTGGCAGCGCTCGCTGTCCGGAATTCCGGAAGAGCTGGCCCTGCCCGCCGACCGCCCGCGCCCGGCGATCGCCTCGCTGCGCGGCGCCGAACTGCATCGCACTTTGACGCCGGAACTCATCGGCGCGCTGGAAGGCGTTGCGCGCGAACAGGGTTCGTCGCTGTTCATGGTGATGCACGCGGCCCTGGCGGTGCTGCTGGGACATCTGTCGGGCACCGACGACATCGCCGTCGGCACCCCGATCGCCGGCCGCGGTGAGGCCGCGCTCGACGATCTGGTCGGCATGTTCGTCAACACCCTGGTGTTGCGGACCGGCATCGACCCCGACGAGTCGTTCACCGGACTGCTGGAGCGGGTCCGCCACACCGACCTCGAGGCCTTCGGCAATGCCGACGTGCCGTTCGAGCGGCTGGTGGAACTGCTGGCGCCGGAGCGCTCGCAGGCCCGCAACCCGCTGTTCCAGGTGATGCTGGCCTTCCAGAACCTCGACCGCGCGAGCCTCGAGCTGCCGGGCCTGACCGTGTCCACGGTCGAGCGGGAGGAGAACATCGCCCGCTTCGACCTGCAGTTCACGCTGTCGGAACGGGTCGGCGACGCCGACGGCGCGGCCGCCAACGGCATGGCGTTGAACCTCGTCTACGCCACCGATCTGTTCGACGAGCAGACCGCCTCCGAGATCGCCGATCGCTGGATCCGGGTGCTGCGCGCGGTCGCCACCGATCCGCGCATCGCCGTCGGCGCGGTCGACATCCTCGAGGCCTCCGAGCGCGCCGACCTGCTCGCGCGCACGGGCGGTCCGGCGGTCGCGGCGTCGACCCTGCCGCAGATGCTGGCCGAGGCCGCGACCCGCGACCCGCAGGCTCCCGCGGTGATCGCCGACGGGCGTACCCTCACCTACCGCGAACTCGACGAGCGGTCGAATCGCCTGGCGCGCTTGCTGATCGAGCGCGGGATCGGGACCGAGGACCTGGTCGCGGTGGCCGTACCGCGCTCGGCCGAGAGCTATCTGGCCGAATGGGCGGTGACCAAGTCGGGTGCGGCGTTCGTGCCGATCGACCCCGCGTACCCGGCCGACCGCATCGATCACATGGTCACCGATTCGGGTTCGCCCGTCGGCCTGACCGTGGCCGCGGTGCGCGACGATCTGCCGGAGTCGGTGGACTGGCTGGTTCTCGACGAGATCGAACTCGACGGCTACGACGCCGCCGCGATCACCGACGCCGGCCGGGTCCGCCCGCTGCGCGTCGGCCATCCGGCCTACGTCATCTACACCTCCGGTTCCACCGGCGTGCCCAAGGGCGTGGTGGTCACCCATGCCGGTCTGGCGAACTTCCGCGCCGAGCAGAACGAGCGCTACCGGCTCGACTCCGATTCGCGCGCACTGCATTTCGCCTCACCCAGCTTCGACGCCTCGATCCTGGAATTCCTGCTCGCCGTCGGTGCGGGCGGTGCGCTGGTCGTGGTGCCGCCGGGTACCTACGGCGGCAGCGAACTCGGCGAGCTGATCGCCCGCGAGGGCGTCACCCACGCCCTGATCACCCCGTCGGTGCTGGCCACCCTCGATCCCGCCGATCTGGCCGGGATGCGGGTCGTCATCGCCGGTGGTGAGGCGGTCACCGCCGAACAGGTCGCCAAGTGGTCGGTGACCCCCGACGGGTCGCCGCGCCGGTTCCACAACGCCTACGGTCCGACCGAGGCGACCATCGCCACCAACATCAGCGATCCGCTGGCCGCGGGCGATCCGGTCACCATCGGCGGTCCGATCCGCGGTATGCAGTCGCTGGTCCTCGACGCCCGGTTGCGGCCGGTTCCGGTGGGTGTCGCGGGTGAGCTGTATCTGTCCGGTGTGCAGCTGGCCCGCGGCTATCACGCGCGGGCGAGCCTGACCGCCGAGCGCTTCGTGGCCAACCCCTACGAGCCCGGGCAGCGGATGTACCGCACCGGTGACGTGGTGCGGTGGAACCACACCGGTGAGGTCGAATACGTCGGCCGCTCCGACTTCCAGGTCAAGGTGCGCGGCTTCCGCATCGAACTCGGCGAGATCGACGCGGCGCTCACCGCCCACGACGCCGTGGATTTCGCGGTGACCGTGGGCCACACCCGCGGCGCGGGCGCCACCTCGCTGGTGTCGTATGTCGTCGCGGTCCCGGGTGAGCCGATCGATGTCGCCGATGTGACGGCCCATCTGGAACAGCGGCTGCCCGGCTACATGGTGCCCTCGTCGATCATGGTCATCGACCGGGTGCCGCTGACCCCGGCCGGCAAGCTGGATCGCAAGGCGCTGCCGGAGCCGGAGTTCGCCACCGACACCGCCTTCCGCGCGCCGCGGACGCCGGTCGAGCAGGCCATCGCCGAGGTGTTCGCCGAGGTGCTGGGCATCGAACGCGTCGGCATCGACGATTCGTTCTTCGCACTGGGTGGTGACTCGATCGTCTCCATTCAGCTGGTGTCGCGGGCCAAGGCGCGCGGTGTGGTGTTCAGCCCGCGTGACGTGTTCGAACAGCGCACCGTGTCCGGACTGGCGATGGTCGCCGAATCCGCTGCCGGACAGGGTGATTCGGTGCCCGTGCTGGCCGAGCTGCCGGGTGGCGGTGTCGGCACCATGCCGCTGACTCCGGTGGCCCGGTTCATGGTGGAGCGGTCCGGTTCGTTCGGCCGGTTCCATCAGGCGCTGGCCCTGGAACTGCCGATCGGCATCGACCGGGCCGGATTGCTCGCCACCGTCGCCGCCGTCGTGGACCGCCACGACATGCTGCGGGCGCGGCTGCGCCGGCACGCGGGTGCGGAATGGATCGTGGAGACCGCTGCGCCGGGCACCGTCGATATCGCATCACTGCTCGATCGCACCGAGTTCGACCCCGCCGCAACCGATTCGGAGCTGTTCGAGATCGCGACCGCGGCCCTGGACGCGAGCCTGGACAGGCTCGATCCGGAGGCCGGGGTGGTCGTGCGCTTCGCCTGGCTGGAGCCCTCGGCCGCCGACCGGACCGGACGCCTGATCGTGGTCGCCCACCACCTCGTCATCGACGGTGTGTCCTGGCGCATCCTGGTGCCCGACTTCGTCACCGCCTGGGGACAGCTCTCGGCCGGGCAGACGCCGGAGCTGGCCGCACCGCCGACCAGCATGCGCACCTGGTCGCACGCGCTCGAGCGGGCGGCCGCCGAGCGCGACGACGAACTCGACTGGTGGCGTGCGGTCGTCGACGGTCCGGATCCGCTGCTCACCGAGCGGCCGTTCGATCCCGCCGTCGATGTGGCCGGGGTCGCGGGCAAGGTCGAGGTGGAGGTCTCGCCCGAGGTCACCAAGGCCCTGCTGACCGCCGTGCCGGCGCTCTACCACGGTGGAATCAACGACGGCCTGCTGGCCGCGCTGGTGCTGGCCGTCGCGAAATGGCGTGCCGCGCACGCCGGTTCGGACGAGCGGGCCGACAGTGCGCTGGTGCGCCTCGAGGGCCACGGCCGCGAAGAGGACGTCGTCCCGGGTGCGGATCTGTCCCGCACGGTCGGCTGGTTCACCGCGATCTTCCCGGTCCGCTTCGACCTGTCGGGTCTCGACATCGACGCGGCGCTGACCGGTGGCCCGGCGATGGGCAGGGTCGTGAAGGCGGTCAAGGAACAGCTGCTGGCCGTGCCCGACAAGGGCCTCGGCTACGGCATGCTGCGCTACCTGAACCCGCGCACCGCCGACCGGCTGCCCGAGCAGATGCCGGGCCAGGTGAGCTTCAACTATCTGGGCCGGGTCTCCGACAACGCGGTGCCCGAGGCGCTGCGCGGCTTCGGCTGGATTCCCGCCCCGGAACTCGGCGAACTGGCCGGCGACTACGACGCCGATATGCCGGCGATGGCGCCGCTGGACATCAACGCCATCGTGGTCGGCGACCGGCTGACCGCGCGGATCGGCTATCCGACCACGCTGCTCGACGCCGACGCCGTACGCGAATTCGGCGAACTCTGGACGCGGGCGCTGGAAGCCGTTGCGCGGCACGCGGAATCGGCCGGTGCGGGTGGGCACACCCCGTCGGACTTCTCGCTGGTGCGCGTCGGCCAGAGCGATATCGACGGCTGGGAGCGGCGCTTCGGCGAGATCTCGCAGGTGTGGCCGCTGTCCTCGCTGCAGGCCGGTCTGCTGTTCCACGCCGAACTGGCCGCCGCCTCCGTCGACGTCTACACCGGTCAGGCCGTCCTCGACCTCACCGGCCGCGTCGATCCGGCCCGGTTGCGCAGTGCCGCACAGGCTCTGATCGATCGGTACGAGACGCTGCGCACGGCCTTCGTCACCGACGCACAGGGCCATCCGGTGCAGGTCGTGCTGGACGGCGTGCGGGCGACCTGGGCCGAACACGACCGCCGCGAGACCGGCGAGGCCGCCGATCTGATCGAGGCCGACCGGACCCGCCGCTTCGACCTGGCCGCGCCGCCGCTGATCCGGTTCACCCTGATCCGGGTGGCCGAGCAGCGCTGGTCGCTGGTCGTCTCGAACCACCACATCCTGCTCGACGGCTGGTCGATGCCGCTGCTCATGCGGGATCTGCTGGTGCTCTACGCCACGCACGCCGACTCCGGCGCGCTGCCGGCGGTGCGCTCCTACCGGCACTTCCTGGAATGGGTTGCCCAGCAGGATCATTCGGGCTCGCTGGCGGCATGGACCGATGCCCTCGACGGCATCTCCGAACCGACCCTGCTGGCGCGCCCCGACGCCGGTCGCGAGATCACGGCGCTGTCGGACGAGTACGTCTTCGAACTCGACTCCGCGCAGACCGCGCGGCTGACCGAATTCGCCGCGCGCCTCGGCGTCACGGCCAACACGGTGCTGCAGACGGCCTGGGGCATCGTGCTGGGTCGCATGACCGGCCGCGACGACGTGGTGTTCGGCACCACCGTCTCGGGCCGCCCGCCGGAGTTGGCCGGGGTCGAATCCATGGTCGGCCTGTTCATCAACACCGTGCCGGTGCGGGTGCGCCTGGATGCCGCCGAATCCGCCGAGCAGCTGCTCACCCGGGTGCAGGGCGAGCAGGCGGATCTGCTCGATCACCACTACCTCGGTCTGGCCGATATCCAGGACGCGATCGGCGTCGGCGGACTGTTCGACACCCTGGTGGTGTTCGAGTCCTATCCGGTGGATGCCGAGGGCATTCAGCGTCAGGCCGCCGATATCGACGGTATGGCGGTGGCCGGACTCGAGGCCACCGACGCCACCCACTATCCGCTGAGCCTGATCGCCTCGCTGGGTTCCACACCGCGGTCGGACGACGGGCCCGAAGGCGGCAGCTCGCGTAACCACGTAGGGCCCCGGGCGACCGCCGATCGAACACTGCGGATCCGGGCCGGTTACCTGCGCGATCTGTTCGACGAGAACGCGGTGCGCCGCATCGCCGACCGGCTGCTGCGGGTGCTCACCACCATCGTGGGCGAGCCCGCGATCGGCGCCGGCGATATCGAACTGCTCGAGCCCGCCGAACGCGAACTCGTAGTGTCGCAATGGAATTCGACCGACCACGAGGTCGACGGCTCGGCCACCCTGGTCTCGCTGTTCGAGGCCCAGGTGGAGCGCACGCCCGACGCCACCGCGGTGAGCTTCGAGGGGACAGGTCTGTCCTACGCCGACTTCGCGGCCCGGGTGCACGCACTGGCCCGCTGGCTGATCGAGCGCGGCGTCGGCCCGGACACCTTCGTGGCACTCGGTATGCGGCGTTCGCTCGACTTGGTGGTCGGCATGTACGCCGTGACCGCCGCCGGTGGCGCCTATGTGCCGCTGGATCCGGACCATCCGGCCGAGCGCACCGAATACATCCTGGCCACCGCGGATCCGGTCTGTGTGCTGACCTCCGGCGACGACCTCGAGATCGACACCGCGCAGGTGCGCATCGATCTGCTGGACCTGTCGGGCTACTCGATCGACCCGATCGCCGACGCCGAGCGCCGCGGCCCGCTGCGCCCGGCCAACATCGCGTACGTGATCTTCACCTCCGGTTCCACCGGCCGCCCCAAGGGCGTCGCGGTGCCGCACGCGGCGATCGTCAACCGGCTGGCGTGGATGCAGGCCGAATACGGTCTCACGCCCGCCGACGTGGTGCTGCAGAAGACGCCCGCGACCTTCGACGTGTCGGTGTGGGAGTTCTTCTGGCCCTTGCAGATCGGCGCGCGGCTGGTGGTGGCCCGGCCCGACGGCCATCGCGATCCGGCCTACCTGGCCGAGGTGATCGTCGGCGAAGGCGTCACCGTCACGCACTTCGTGCCGTCGATGCTGGCGGTCTTCGTCGCCGAGGCGGCGGCCGCGCAATGCACCACCCTGCGCCTGGTGTTCGCCTCCGGCGAGGCGCTGGCGCCCAAGTCGGCGCAGCGTCTGCGCGAGCTCACCGGCGCCGCGCTGCACAACCTGTACGGCCCCACCGAGGCCGCGGTCGACGTCACCTATCACGAGGTGACCGATGCCGATGTCGATTCCGTGCCGATCGGCCGCCCGGTCTTCAATACCCGTGTCTACGTGCTGGATTCGCGCCTGCGGCCGGTTCCGGTGGGTGTCGCGGGTGAGCTGTATCTGGCGGGCGCCCAGCTCGCGCACGGCTACGTGACGCGTCCGGATCTGAGCTCGGACCGGTTCGTGGCCAACCCCTTCACCGCCGGCGAGCGGATGTACCGCACCGGTGACCTGGTGGCCTGGAACGAACAGGGTGAACTGGATTACCTGGGCCGCACCGACTTCCAGGTGAAGTTGCGCGGCCTGCGCATCGAGCTCGGCGAGATCGAGACGGCGCTGACCGGGCTCGACGAGATCGACCGGGCCGTCGTGGTGGTCCGCGGCGACCAGCACACCGGTGACCAGCTGGTGGCGTATGTCGTTGCCACGCCGGGACTTCCGGTCGACGCCGAAGCGGTGCGCGAGGAACTGGGCCGGCAGCTGCCGGGCTACATGGTGCCCGCGCTGGTGATGGTCCTCGACGAATTCCCGCTCAACGCCTCCGGCAAGCTGGACCGCAAGGCGCTGCCCGCCCCGGTGTTCGAGGCGGCGGTGTTCCGCGCGCCGGTCACCCCGGTGGAGCAGATCGTCGCGGGCACCTTCGCCGAGGTGCTCGGCGTGGACCGGGTCGGCCTGGACGACGACTTCTTCGCCCTCGGCGGCAACTCGCTGATCGCCACCCAGGTGGCGGCCCGGTTGTCCTCGGCCCTGGACACCCAGCTGGGTGTGCGCGAGATCTTCGAGGCCTCCACCGTCGCCGGCCTGGCGGCGCGGGCCGAAACCCGTTCCGGCGCCGGTGGTCGCGCGGCGCTGGTGCCGCAGCACCGGCCCGAGCTGGTGCCGCTGTCGCTGGCGCAGCAGCGGATGTGGTTCCTCAACCGCTTCGATCCCGAATCCGCGGTGGACAACATCCCGGCCGCGGTGCGGCTGTCGGGCCTGCTGGACCGGCAGGCACTGCAGATCGCGGTCGCCGATGTGCTGGCGCGCCACGAATCGCTGCGCACCCGCTACCCCGAGGTGGACGGGACCGCGTACCAGGAGATCGTGCCGACCTCGAAGGTCATTCCCGATCTCACTCCGATCGACGTCACCGAAGCCGAGCTGCCGCAACGGATTTCGGAGCTGGTCGGCACCGGTTTCGATGTCACCGTCGAGGTGCCGTTCCGGGCCCGGCTGTTCGAGGTCAGCCCGACCGAACACGTGCTGGCCCTGGTGGTGCACCACATCTCCGCCGACGGCTTCTCGATGGGCCCGCTGACCCGCGACGTGATGACCGCCTACGGGGCGCGCGTCGAGGGTGGCGAACCGGCCTGGGCGCCGCTGCCGGTGCAGTACGCCGACTTCGCGCTCTGGCAGCGCGAGGTGCTCGGCCGCGAGGACGATCCGGAATCGGTGATCGCGGACCAGATCGACTACTGGCGCGACGCGCTGCGCGGACTGCCCGAACAGCTCGATCTGCCCGCCGACCGGCCGCGTCCGGCGGTCGCCTCCGGCCGCGGCACGACGCACACCTTCCACATCGACGCCGACGTGCACGCCCGCCTCGCCGAACTGGCCCGCACCCGCGGCGCGACCATGTTCATGGTCACCCACGCCGCGCTGGCACTGGTGTTGTCGCGGCTGAGCGGTGAGGCCGATATCGCCATCGGTACGCCGGTGGCCGGCCGCGGTGAGCGCGCGCTCGACGATCTGATCGGCATGTTCGTCAACACCCTGGTGTTGCGGACCGAGATCGACGGCGGTGCGAGCTTCACCGATCTGCTGCAGTCGGTGCGCAGCACCGACATCGCCGCCTTCGGACATGCGGATCTGCCGTTCGAGCGGCTGGTGGAGATTCTGAACCCGGCGCGTTCGCAGGCGCGGCATCCGCTGTTCCAGGTGATGCTGTCGTTCCAGAACACCGGCCAGAACGCCCTGGAACTGCCGGGACTGACGGTCAGCGGTGTGGAACTGCCGATCGATACCGCGAAGTTCGATCTGCAGCTGGTGCTCACCGAGGAGACCGCCGAGACGGCCGACGGCACCACCGCGGCCGGCGGTATCACCGCCGAATTCGTCTACGCCACCGATCTTTTCGACGACGAGACGATCGCCGGCTTCGCCGATCGCCTGGTGCGGGTGCTGACCGCCGTGGTCGCCGAACCGGCGGCCCGGGTGGGCGACATCGATCTGCTCGCTCCCGCCGAGGCGGCGCGCGAACTGCGTGGCTGGAACAACACGGCACGTCATCTGCCGGTGCGTCGCGAAGGCGCCACCACCCTGCTGGCCGATTTCCACGCCCAGGTCGAACAGACCCCGGACGCGGTCGCGGTCGTCGACCCCGAGGCCGGCATCACGCTGACCTACGCCGAATTCGCGGCGCGGGCCCAGCGACTCGGCCGATATCTGGTCGAGGCCGGTGTGGGCCCGGATGCCCGGGTGGCACTGGGCATGCGGCGTTCGCTCGACCTGGTGGTGGCCACCTACGCGGTGTTGGAGGCCGGTGGCGCCTACGTGCCGCTGGATCTGGAACAGCCGGGTGAACGCATTCGCTACGTGGTCGACACCGCCGCACCGATCGCCGTGCTCACCACCGCACGCGACGGCGCGGACATCGACCGCGCGCTTGAGGGTGCGGCAACCGCCGTGCGCATCGACGAGCTGGATCTGTCCGGCTACGCGGACGGCGAACTCGACGACACCGAACGGCGTGCCCCGCTGCGGCCGGAGCACCTCGCCTACGTGATCTTCACCTCCGGTTCCACCGGACGGCCGAAGGGTGTGGCGGTCTCGCAGGCCGCGGTGGTGAACCAGATTCGCTGGATCACCACCGAATACGGCATCGGCGCGGGTGAGGTGGTGCTGTTCAAGACGCCGCCGACCTTCGACGTGTCGGTGTGGGAGCTGTTCGGCGCGACCGCCACCGGCGCGCGCCTGGTGATCGCCGCGCCGGACGGCCATCGCGATCCCGGCTATCTCGCCGAGGTGATCGCGGCCCAGCAGGTCACGATGACCTCGTTCGTGCCGTCGATGCTGTCGGTGTTCTCCGACAGCGTGCACGCCGGGACCGCGGCCGAGGTGTCCTCGCTGCGCACCCTGCTCATCGCGGGTGAGGCGTTCACCGCCGACGCCGCGCAGGCCTACCGCCGCATCGGCACCGCCGAACTGCACAACCTGTACGGCCCTACCGAGTTCACCGTGCACGCCACCGCCATGCCGGTCGCCGCGGATATCGCGGGAGCCGTGCCGATCGGCCTGCCGGTGTGGAACGCGCAGGCCTACATCCTGGACGCGCGGCTGCATCCGGTTCCGGCCGGCGTCGCCGGTGAGCTGTATCTGGCCGGCGCTCAGCTGGCGCGCGGCTACTTCGGCCGCACCGACCTGACCGCGGACCGCTTCGTCGCGAATCCGTTCGGCGGCAGCGGTTCCCGCATGTACCGCACCGGTGACCTGGTGCGCCGCGGCGCCGACGGGGCCATCGAATATCTGGGCCGCACCGACTTCCAGGTGAAGTTGCGCGGTCTGCGTATCGAGCTCGGCGAGATCGAATCCGCGCTCACCGCACAGGATTCGGTCGCGCAGGCGGTGGCCGTGGTGCGCTCCGACGAGCGGATCGGCGAGCAGCTGGTGGGCTATGTCGTGCCCGCCGCCGGCGCCGGAGAACTCGATCTCGACGCGATCCGCGCGCAACTGGCGGCGCGGCTGCCCTCCTATATGGTTCCGGCCGCGATCGTCGTGCTCGACGCCCTGCCGCTGAGCGCGAACGGCAAGCTGGACCGGCGCGCGCTGCCCGCACCGGAATTCGAGGCACGGGAGTTCCGCGCCCCGACCACACCGGTCGAGGAGATCGTGGCCGCCACCATCGCCGAGGTGCTGGGTATCGACACCGAGGCCCGGCCGGTCGGTCTCGACGACGACTTCTTCGAACTGGGCGGCAACTCGCTGATCGCCACCCAGGTGGTGGCCCGCCTGGGCCAGGCGCTGAACACCCGCATCCCGGTGCGGACCCTGTTCGAGGCGCCGACCGTGGCGGCGCTCGCCGCCCGGCTGGAGACCCATGCCGGGTCCGGTGGTCGCCGCGCCCTGGTCGCGGGACCGCGACCGGAGGAGATTCCGCTCTCGCTGGCACAGCAGCGGATGTGGTTCCTCAACCGCTTCGACACCGCCAGCGCGGTCAACAACATCCCGATGGCGGTCCGGCTCACCGGCGCGCTCGACGTCGACGCCCTGCGCGAGGCCGTCGCGGATGTGATCGAACGCCACGAGGTGCTGCGCACGGTCTACCCGGAAACCTCCGAGGGCCAGGGCGTGCAGGTGATCCTGCCCGCCGACCGCGACGCGGTGGAACTGGACGCCGAACCGGTGACCGAGGCGCAACTGCCCGAGCGGGTGCGCGAACTGGTCCTCACCGGCTTCGACGTCACCGCCGCGGTTCCGGTGCGCGCCAAGCTGTTCCGCGTCGAACATGCGAGCGGCAACGGCGCGGGTGAACCGGCGCCGGACTACGTGCTGGTCTTCGTCGTCCACCACATCTCCGGTGACGGCTGGTCGGTGCGGCCGCTGGCCCGCGATGTGATGCTCGCCTACGCGGCGCGCTCGCAGGGCGCCGCGCCGGGCTGGGCGCCGCTGCCGGTGCAGTACGCCGATTACGCCCTGTGGCAGCGCGAAACGCTCGGTTCCGAGGACGATCCGGAATCGCTGATCGCCCAGCAGGTGTCGTACTGGTCGCAGCATCTGGCCGGTCTGCCAGACCAGCTGGATCTGCCCGCCGACCGTCCGCGACCCGCGGTCGCCACGTATCGCGGTGGCGTGCACGAATTCTCGCTCGACGCCGAGTTGGTACACCGGCTCAACGCGCTGGCCCGCACCCACGGCGCCAGCCTGTTCATGGTCACGCACGCGGCCTTCGCGGCACTGCTGGCGCGGTTGTCCGGCAGTGACGATCTGGCCATCGGCACCGCGGTCGCGGGCCGTGGCGAGGCCGCGCTCGACGATGCCATCGGCATGTTCGTCAACACGCTGGTGCTGCGCAGCAGTGTCGATCCGGCGATGTCGTTCACCGAATTGCTCGCGCGCACCAAGGAATCCGATCTCGCCGCGTTCGGACATGCGGATCTGCCGTTCGAGCGGCTGGTGGAGATTCTGAATCCGGCGCGTTCGCAGGCGAGGCATCCGCTGTTCCAGGTGATGCTGTCGTTCCAGAACACCGGCGAGGCCTCGTTCGCGCTGCCGGATCTGGAGGTCAGCGGCCTGCCACTGGATGTGCTGACCGCGAAATTCGATCTGCACCTGAACCTCACCGAGCGCTTCGCCGCCGACGGTTCCGCCGAAGGCATGTCGGCCGAATTGGCCTACGCCACCGACATGTTCGATGCCCGGACGGTCGCGGCCTTCGCCGATCGCCTGGTCCGGATGCTGGACGCGGTGACCGCGGACCCCGCCGCCGCGCTCGGCGATATCGACCTGCTCGACACCGTCGAGCGGCGCACCATCGTCGACAACTGGAACGCCACCGCCTACGACGTCGACCGCGTCGTTCTCGGCCGGGCGGCCGGTACCGTCGCGCTGACGCTGGCCTCGATGTTCGATCGGCAGGTCGAACTCGATCCCGACGAGCCGGCGCTGACGTTCGAGGGGACAACTCTGTCCTACGGCGAGTTGGCGGCCCGGGTGAACCGGCTCGCCCGCTACCTGATCGAGCAGGGCGTGGGCCCGGATTCGCTGGTGGCGCTGCATATGCGGCGTTCGCTGGAACTGGTGATCGGCATGTACGCGGTGACGGTCGCCGGCGGCGGCTATGTGCCGCTGGACCCCGACCATCCGGCCGAGCGCACCGAATACGTGCTGGCGACCGCGAACCCGGTCTGCGTGCTGACCACCGCGGACAGCCCGCTCGCGGCGCGGCCGGACGTACCGGTCGTCGCGATCGACGGCCTGGAGTTGACCGAGTACGCCGACGATCCGGTGGCCGATGCCGACCGAATTGCCCCGCTGCGTCCCGCGCACACCGCCTACGTGATCTTCACCTCCGGTTCCACCGGGCGGCCGAAGGGCGTGGCCGTCAGCCATGCCGCGATCGTGAACCGCCTGGCCTGGATGCAGGACGAGTACGACCTCTACCTCGACGATGTCGTGCTGCAGAAGACGCCGGCCACCTTCGACGTGTCGGTGTGGGAGTTCTTCTGGCCGCTGCAGGTCGGCGCGCGCCTGGTCGTCGCCAAGCCCGACGGCCACCGCGATCCGGCCTATCTGGCGGAACTGATCGACGCCGAGCGCATCACCACCGTGCACTTCGTGCCGTCGATGCTGTCGGTCTTCGTCGCCGCGCTGGACGCCTCCGGCGCCGACTGCACCACGCTGCGCCGGGTCTTCGCCTCGGGTGAGGCGCTGCCGGCGGTCACCGCCCAGCGCCTGATCGAGCTGACCGGCTCCCGGCTGCACAACCTCTACGGCCCGACCGAGGCCGCCGTCGACGTCACCTATCACGAGGTGACCGAGGCCGACACGGTCGCGGTGCCGATCGGCCGTCCGGTCTGGAACACCCGTGTCTACGTGCTGGATTCGCGGCTGCACCCGGTCGCGACCGGCGTCGCGGGTGAGCTGTACCTGGCCGGTGATCAGCTGGCCCGCGGCTATGTCGCGCGCGCCGATCTGACCTCGGATCGGTTCGTGGCCAACCCGTTCGGCGACGGTGAGCGGATGTACCGCACCGGTGACCTGGTGCGCTGGAGTGCCGGCGGCGAACTGGAGTACCTGGGCCGCACCGACTTCCAGGTGAAGTTGCGCGGTCTGCGCATCGAGCTCGGCGAGATCGAATCGGCACTGGTGGCGGTCGACGCCGTCGCGCAGGCCGTGGTGGTCGTGCGCTCCGACGACCGGCTCGGCGATCAGCTGGTCGCCTACGTGGTGCCCGCGACCGGCGCCGTCGTCGACCCCGACGCGGTGCGCACCGAACTCGGCGAGGCGCTGCCCGGCTACATGGTGCCCTCGGCCTTCGTGGTGCTGGACGCCTTCCCGCTCAACGCCTCCGGCAAGCTGGACCGCAAGGCGCTGCCGGCGCCGGTGTTCGAGGCCCGGCAGTTCCGCGCCCCGGCCACCCCGATCGAGGAGATCGTGGCCGGCACGTTCAGCGATGTGCTGGGTGTGCCCCGGGTCGGTCTCGACGACGACTTCTTCGAACTGGGCGGCAACTCGCTGATCGCCACCCAGGTGACTGCGCGCCTGGGCGCCGCGCTCGACACCCAGCTGGCGGTGCGCGACCTGTTCGAGGCGTCGACCGTCGCCGCCCTGGCCGCGCGCCTGGAGCAGGGCGCCGGATCCGGCCGGACGCGGCCGAAGCTGGTGGCCGGGCAACGGCCGCAACGGATTCCGCTCTCGCCGGCGCAGCAGCGCTACTGGTTCCTCAACCAGTTCGACACCACCACCTCCGCGGTGGACAACATTCCGCTCGCGGCGCGGCTGTCGGGCGCGCTCGATGTCGCGGCCATGGAACGTGCGCTCGGCGACGTCCTGGCCCGGCACGAGGTGCTGCGCACCACCTACCCGCGCTCGGCGGACGGCCCGCACCAGGTGATCCTGCCCGCGACCGAGACCGCGCCCCCGTTGGAGCCGGTGGCGGTGGCCGAGGACGAATTGCTCGACCGCATCATCGAATTCGCGATGACCACCTTCGACGTCACCGCCGAGGTGCCGCTGAAGGTCGCGCTGTTCCGGATCACCGGCGGGGACCAGTCGGCCGAGGAACACGTCCTCGCCTTCACCGTCCATCACGTCGCCGCCGACGGCTCCTCGATGGGACCGCTGGCCCGGGATCTGATGGCGGCCTACGCCGCACGCGTGCAGGGTGAGGCGCCGCAGTGGACGCCGCTGCCGGTGCAGTACGCCGACTACGCGCTGTGGCAGCGCGAGGTGCTCGGATCCGAGGAGGATCCGGAATCGCTGGCCGCCCAGCAGGTCGCCTACTGGACCGCCGCCCTCGGCGGACTGCCGGATCAGCTGGAACTGCCGACCGACCGCCCGCGTCCGCCGGCCCAGTCGTTCCAGGGCAAGGCGATTCGCTTCGAGATCGACCCGCAGCGCCACGCCCGCCTGCACGAGCTGGCGCGCGCCAACAACGCCTCGCTGTTCATGGTCGTGCACGCGGCGCTGGCCGTGCTGCTCTCGCGCCTGTCGGGCACCGACGACATCGCCGTCGGCACCCCGATCGCCGGGCGTGGCGAGCGCGAACTCGACGATCTGATCGGCATGTTCGTCAACACGCTGGTGTTCCGCACCCGCATCGACGGCAACGCGAGCTTCGCCGAATTGCTCGCCGATGTGCGCGAGCGCGACCTCGAGGCCTTCACCAACGCCGACGTGCCGTTCGAGCGGCTGGTCGAGGTGCTCAACCCGGTGCGGTCCACGGCGCGCAACCCGCTGTTCCAGGTGGGCCTGTCGTTCCAGAACCTGGCCGAGACCGCGCTGGAGCTGCCCGGTCTGTCGGTGAGCGCGGTGAATTTCGATTCCCAGCTGGCCAAGACCGATCTGCACGTGACGCTCTACGACCGCTACGCCGAGGACGGTTCGCCGGCCGAGATCATCACCGAATTCGGTTATGCCATCGACCTTTTCGACGAGTCGACGGTGCAGGGCTTCGCGGACCGGTTCGTCCGGGTCCTCGACGCCGTGATCGCGGACGTGTCCGGCCCGGTCGGTGATATCGACCTGCTCGATCCCGCCGAGAACGAGCGCATCCTGCGGCGGTGGAACGAGACCGCCCACCCGATCGACACCGAGGCGACCCTGGTGTCGCTGCTCGATGCGGCGGTCGCCGCCGACCCGACCGCGGTCGCGCTGGTGGTCGACACCGAGGCCACCGGAACGGCGCAGCAGGTGCTGACCTACGGAGACCTCGACGCGCGGGTGAATCGCCTGGCGCGCTATCTCGTCGAATGCGGGATCGGCACCGAGGACCGGGTGGCGCTGGCACTGGGCCGCTCGGTGGAGCTGATCGTCGCGATGTACGCGGTGGCCAAGACCGGTGCGGCCTACGTGCCGATCGACCCGGGCCAGCCCGCCGAACGCATCGACTACATCCTCGAGACCGCGGCCCCCGCCTGTGTGCTGACCACCTCGGCCACCGTCGCGGCGACCGCCGACGAGGACGGGGAGAGCGCGCTGCGCTGGACTCCGCAGCGCCCGGTGATCGAACTCGACGGACTCGAGCTCTCCGGTTATTCGGCGGCGCCGATCACCGCGGGGGAGCGGTTGCGGGAGCTCACCGCGGCCCACGCCGCGTACGTGATCTTCACCTCCGGCTCCACCGGCCGCCCCAAGGGCGTGGTGGTGTCGCACGGCGCGATCGTCAACCAGTTGCGCTGGGAGATCGCCGAATTCGGCCTCGGCACCGGTGATTCGGTGCTGCTCAAGACCGCGGCGACGTTCGACCTGTCGGTGTGGGAGTTCTGGACCGCCGCCGCCTGCGGTGGCCGCCTCGTGGTGGCCGCGCCCGAGGGGCATCGCGATCCGGCCTACCTCAACGAGCTGATACTCGGCACCGCCGTCACCACGCTGCATGTGGTGCCGTCGATGTTGGACGCCCTGCTCACCGAGAGCGAAGGCATGCTCAGCTCGTCGCTGAAGCGGGTGCTCGCCATCGGTGAGGCGCTGCCGGCCGCGACCGCGCAGCGCTTCCTGGAGACCGCCGAGGCCGCGCTGTTCAACCTGTACGGCCCGACCGAGGCCGCGGTCTCGATCACCAGCCATCGCGTTACCGCCGCCGACCGCCAGTCGGTATCGATCGGCGCGCCGGAGTGGAACAGCCGGGTGTACGTGCTGGATTCGCGGCTGCGGCCCGTTCCGGTGGGTGTGCCGGGTGAGCTGTACCTGGCCGGTGCGCAGCTCGCACGCGGCTACTTCGGGCGCGCGGATCTGACCGCGGACCGGTTCGTCGCCGATCCGTTCGGGGCGCCGGGCACGCGGATGTACCGCACCGGTGACCTGGTGGCGTGGACCGACCGGGGTGAACTGGACTACCGGGGTCGCACCGACTTCCAGGTGAAGATCCGCGGTTTCCGCATCGAACTCGGCGAGATCGAGGCGGTGCTGCTGCGGCAGCCGGTCGTGACCGCGACCGCCGTTGTCGCGCACGCGGATCCGAATCTGGGCGATCGCCTGGTCGCCTACGTGGTCGGCGCCGCCGAACTGGACAAACAGGCGCTGCAGGCCGCACTCGCCGAACAGCTACCGTCCTACATGGTGCCGTCGGTGTTCATGCAGCTGGACGCGCTGCCGCTGAATGCCAACGGCAAACTGGACCGCGCCGCACTGCCCGAACCGGTCTTCGAGAAGGCCGTCTTCCGCGCGCCGGTGACCCCGATCGAACAGATCGTGGCCAACACCTTCGCCGATGTGCTGCGCAAGGAATCCGGCACGATGGGCCGCGACGACGACTTCTTCGCGTGGGGCGGCAACTCGCTGCTCGCCACGCAGGTCGCCGCGCGCCTGGGCGAGGCGCTGAACACCCGGGTGCCGGTGCGCCTGCTGTTCGAGGCCTCCACGGTCGCCGCGCTCGCCACCCGCGTGGAGCACCACGCCGACGCCGGCGGCCGCCGCGCGCTGACCGCCGCGCCGCGACCGCCGCGGATCCCGCTGTCGCTGGCGCAGCAGCGGATGTGGTTCCTCAACCGCTTCGACACCGCCTCGGCCGCCTACAACGTGCCGATCGCGGTGCGGCTGAGCGGTGCGCTGGACGTCTCGGCGCTGCGGGCCGCGATGGCGGATCTGGTGGCGCGCCACGAGATTCTGCGGACCGTGTACCCGCAGACCGACCAGGGCCCGGTGCAGGTGATCCTGCCCGCGACCCAGGCGATTCCGGAGCTCGAACTGCGCGTGGTCGATGCCGCCGCGGTCGAGTCCGAGGTGGTCGCGCTGATCAACACCAGCTTCGACGTCACCACCGAGGTGCCGGTACGGGTCGCGCTGTTCGAGGTCCGTCCCGACACCGAAACCGCAAGCGGCACCGCTGAATACGTGCTGGCCATGGTCGTGCACCACATCTCCGGCGACGGTTCGTCGGTGGGCCCGCTGACTCGCGATCTGATGACCGCCTACGCCGCCCGCGCGGCCGGGCTGGCGCCGAACTGGGCCCCGCTGGAGGTTCAGTACGCCGACTACAGCATCTGGCAGCGCGAACTGCTGGGCAGTGAGGACGATCCGGATTCGCTGGCCTCCAAGCAGGTCGCGTACTGGAAGCAGGCGCTGGCCGAGTTGCCCGATCAGCTCGATCTGCCGTCGGACCGCCCGCGTCCGGCCGTACAGAGCTTCGCCGGCGGCAAGGTCGAGGTGCGCATCGATGCCGAACTGCATAGGGCGCTGATCGACCTGGCCCGCACCGAGGGCGCGACGCTGTTCATGGTCGTGCACACCGCGCTGGCGGTCCTGCTGTCGCGGCTGTCGGGCTCCGACGACATCGCCATCGGCACCCCGATGGCCGGTCGTGGCGAGGCCGTGCTCGACGATCTGATCGGCATGTTCGTCAACACCCTGGTGTTCCGGACCCAGGTCGACGCCGGTGCCGGCTTCACCGAACTGCTGGGACGGCAGCGCGATATCGACATCCAGGCCTTCGCCAACGCCGACGTGCCGTTCGAGCGGCTGGTCGAGGTGCTCAACCCGGTACGCTCCACCGCGCGGCATCCGCTGTTCCAGGTGGGTCTGTCGTTCCAGAACCTCGCGCAGGCCACGCTGGAGCTGCCGGGCCTGCGGGTCAGCGGACTGGACTTCGATACCCAGCTCTCGCAGTTCGACCTGCACCTGATCGCCACCGACCGCTACAGCGAGACCGGCGCGCCCGAGGGCATCACCGGATTCTTCACCTACGCGACCGACCTGTTCGACCACGACACGGTGGCGGGCTTCGTGGATCGGTTCGTGCGGATGCTGGGCGCGTTCGTGGCCGCACCGCATACCGCGGTCGGCGATATCGATCTGCTCGACGCCGCCGAACGCGGTGCGCTGATCTCCGCCCGCAACGCCACCGAGCACCCGGTGGACCGGTCGGCGACGCTTGCCTCGCTGCTGGACGCGACGGTCGAGACCTACTCCGAGCGCGACGCCCTGGTCGGCGCCGACGGCACCCGGGTGACCTACGCCGAACTCGACCGGCGGGTGAATGTGCTGGCACGGCACCTGATTTCGCTCGGTGTGGGACCGGAGTCGCGGGTCGCGCTGGCGATGCGCCGCTCGGTCGATCTGGTGCTCGCGATGTACGCGGTCACGGTGGCCGGCGGCGCCTATGTGCCGGTGGATCCGGATCAGCCGGCCGAACGCACCGGCTACATCCTCGACACCGCCGACGTGGTGTGTGTCCTCACCGATGCCGACGCCGGATTCGAGACCGATGTCGCGCCGGTGGTCCGGGTCGACGACATCGACACCGCGGGTGACGATTCGCCGATCGAGGACGACGAGCGGGTCGCGCCGCTGCTGCCGCAGCACACCGCCTACGTCATCTTCACCTCCGGTTCCACCGGGCGGCCGAAGGGTGTGGCGGTTCCGCACGCCGCGGTGGTCAACCAGTTGCTGTGGAAGATCGCCGAATTCGGCCTGGGCGCCGAGGATTCGGTGCTGCTGAAGACCGCGGCCACCTTCGACCTGTCGGTCTGGGAGTTCTGGTCCGCGGCCGTCTCCGGCGGACGCCTGGTGATCGCGGCGCCGGACGGCCACCGCGACCCGGCCTACCTCAACGAGCTGATGGCCCGCGAAGCGGTCACCACGCTGCACGTGGTGCCCTCGATGCTGGACGCGCTGCTCACCGAATCCGATGGGACGCTGACGAATTCGCTGCGTCGCGTGCTGGCGATCGGTGAGGCGCTGCCGGGTGCGACCGCGCAGCGGTTCCGCCGCGACAACGCCGCCGAACTGTTCAACCTGTACGGCCCGACCGAGGCCGCGGTCTCGATCACGAGCCATCGCGTCACCGTGGACGAACAGCAGTCGGTGTCGATCGGTGCGCCGGAGTGGAACAGCCAGGTCTACGTGCTGGATTCACGTCTGCACCCGGTGCCGGACGGCGTCTCCGGTGAGCTGTATCTGGCCGGTGCGCAGCTGGCCCGCGGCTACTTCGCGCGGCCGGATCTGACCGCGGACCGGTTCGTGGCCAACCCCTTCCAGCCGGGCGCCCGGATGTACCGCACCGGTGACCTGGTGAGCTGGAATGCCCGGGGCGAACTGGAATATCAGGGCCGCACCGACTTCCAGGTCAAGATCCGCGGCTTCCGCATCGAACTCGGCGAGATCGAGTCGGCGCTGCTCGGCCTGGACGAGGTCGCGCAGGTCGCGGTGCTGGCGAAGTCGGACCCGCGCATCGGCGACCGACTGGTGGCGTATCTGGTCCCGGCCGGCGACAGCCTGGACATCGACGCGGTGAAGGCGGCACTGAACGCGGCGCTGCCGTCGTACATGGTGCCCTCGGCCTTCGTCGAACTGGACGCGTTGCCGCTGAACATCAACGGCAAACTCGACCGGCGCGCGCTGCCCGAACCGGAATTCGAGACCACTGCCTTCCGGGCGCCCTCGACACCGATCGAAGAGGCGGTCGCCTCGGTGTACGCCGATGTGCTGTCGGTCGAGCGCGTCGGCGCCGACGACGACTTCTTCGCCCTCGGCGGTAACTCGCTGCTGGCCACTCAGGTCGCCGCGCGCCTCGGTGCGCTGCTCGACACCCGGGTGCCGGTGCGGGCGCTGTTCGAATCCTCGACGGTGGCCGGGCTGGCCGCCAAGGTCGAACAGCAGGCCGGTGCCGGCGGTCGCCCGCCGCTGACGGCCGGACCGCGCCCCGAGCACATCCCGCTGTCACTGGCGCAGAACCGCATGTGGTTCCTCAACCAGTTCGACACCACCTCGTCGGTGGACAACATCCCGGTGGCGATCCGGCTCTCCGGCGCGCTGGATGTGTCCGCGCTGCGCGCGGCGGTCGCCGATCTCATCGCACGCCACGAGATCCTGCGGACGGTCTACCCCGAGACCGCCGCCGGTCCGGTGCAGCGGGTGCTGTCGCCGGCCGAGGTGGCGATCGATCTCGAGCCGATGCGGATCGAGGAGTCCGGCGTGGTCGAGGCCGTCACCGCCGCGGTGACGACCGGCTTCGACGTGACCACGCAGATTCCGTTCCACATCCGTCTGTTCCAGGTCACCGACACCGACTTCGTGCTGGTCTTCGTCGCGCACCACATCGCGGCCGACGGCTGGTCGATGGGCCCGCTGACCCGGGATCTGATGGTGGCCTACGCCTCGCGTGCCGAGGGTGCGGCACCGGCGTGGGCGCCGATGCCGGTGCAGTACGCCGACTTCAGCATCTGGCAGCGCAATCTGCTCGGCTCCGAGGACGATCCGGAGAGCCTGCTCAGCGCCCAGGCCGACTACTGGCGGCAGGCGCTGGCCGGAATTCCGGACGAGCTGAACCTGCCCGCGGACCGGCCGCGGCCGACCGTGCAGTCGTTCCAGGGCGGGCGGGTGCTGTTCCCGATCGGCACCGAGCTCTACGAGGGACTGCAGCGCACCGCGCGCGAGCAGAACGCGACGCTGTTCATGGTCGTGCACACCGCACTCGCACTGTTCCTGGCGCGGATGTCGGGGACCGACGACATCGCGATCGGCACCCCGATCGCGGGCCGCGGCGAGGCCGAACTCGACGATCTGATCGGCATGTTCGTCAACACGCTGGTGCTACGCACCCACGTGCGCGGCGAGCTGACCTTCGGTGAGCTGCTGAGCCACGCCAAGGACGCGGACCTGCAGGCCTTCGCGCACGCGGACATCCCGTTCGAGCGGTTGGTCGAACTGCTCAATCCGGAGCGCTCCACCGCGCGGCATCCGCTGTTCCAGGTGGCGCTGTCGTTCGAGAACCTGCCCGAGAGCACGTTCGAACTGCCCGGATTGCACGTCTCGGCGCTCGATTTCGACGTCGACACCGCGAAATTCGATCTGTCGCTGACGGTTCGCGAATCCGACGACGACCGCAACGGCATGTACGCCGAATTCTCCTACGCGCGTGATCTTTTCGACGACGCCACGGTGGAGGTCTTCGCGCAGCGGTTCACCCGACTGCTCGAGGCGATCGTCGGACAGCCGCAGACCCCGGTCGGCGATCTGTCGCTGCTGGCCGCCGAGGAGTACGAGCTGCTCACTCACGTCCACGGCGACGAGGTGATGGCCACCGGACTGCTGCCGGATCTGATGAGCCACGGCGTCCGGCTCGGCCGCGATCGAATCGCGGTGCGCTACAACGGTGAATCGATCACCTACGGCGAACTCGACGACCGGTCCTCGCGCCTGGCGCGGGTGCTGATCGAACGCGGTGTCGGACCCGAGCAACTGGTCGCGGTCTCCTTCCCGCGTTCCTACGAGATGGTGCTGGCCGTCCTGGCCGTCACCAAGGCCGGTGGCGCGCACGTGCCGGTGGATCCGAACTATCCCGAGGATCGGGTGCGGCATATGCTCACCGATTCCGGTGCGCTGCTGGGCATCACCGGTTCGGCGTATGTCGGCGACCTGCCCGGCGACGTGGAATGGCTGGTTCTCGACGATCCCGCGACCGACGAGCTGTGCGCCGCGCAGTCGGCGGCGCCGGTGACCGACGCCGATCGGCGCACTCCGTTGCAGATGGCGCATCCGGCCTATGTCATCTACACCTCGGGCTCGACCGGTAAGCCCAAGGGTGTCACCGTGACCCACGCCGGTCTCGGCGGCCTGGCGGATGTGGCGACGAGCCTGTACGGCCTGGAGCCGCAGCATCGGTTCCTGCACATCTGCTCGCCCAGCTTCGACCCGTCGGTGCTGGAGTGGGTGTGCGCGTTCTACATCGGCGCCACGCTGGTGATCACGCCGCCACAGATCATCGGTGGCCCGGAGCTGGCGGAACTGCTGCGCACCGAGCAGGTCACCCACACCATCATCACGCCCGCGGTGCTGGGCACGATGGATCCGGCCGACCAGGAGCAGTTGCTGGTGACGTCGGTGGGTGGCGATGTGACCACGCCGGAACTGCTGGCGAAGTGGCAGCCGGGGCGCAAGTATTTCAACGCCTACGGTCCGACCGAGACGACGATCATCTCCTCGTACGCGCGGTTGTTCCCGGGCAACCACATCACCATCGGCACCCCGGTGCACGGTATGTCGGCGCTGGTGCTCGACGCCCGCATGAACCCGGTGCCGCCGGGGGTGGCCGGTGAGCTGTTCCTCTCCGGTGGTGCGGTGGCCCGCGGCTACCAGCATCGGCCGGGGCTGACCGCGGAGCGGTTCGTCGCCAACCCGTGGGGCGCGCCCGGAACCCGGATGTACCGCACGGGTGACGTGGTGCGGTGGTACGCCGAACCGGATGTGCGCGCCGGCAATATCGCCCGCCCGGAGGTGCCGTGGGAGCTGGATTACGTCGGCCGCACCGACTTCCAGGTGAAGATCCGCGGTTTCCGCATCGAACTCGGTGAGATCGACGCGGTCCTCGGCCGGCACCCGGATGTCGAATTCGCGATCACCATCGGCCGCGAAACCGCCGCCGGTGCAACGATTCTGGTGTCCTACGTGCTGGGTGTTCCGGGACGTGCGGTCGACCCCGCCGCCGTGACCGACCATGTGGCCGCGGTGCTGCCGCCGCATATGGTGCCCTCGGCGATCGTGGTCCTGGACGAGATTCCGCTGACCCCGGTCGGCAAGCTCGACCGCAAGGCGCTGCCGGAACCCCAGCTCGCGCCGCGCGAGTTCCGGGCGCCGACCAGTGCGCTCGAGGCGACCATCGCCGAGGTGTTCGCCGAGGTGCTGGGCGTCGAACAGGTCGGACTCGACGATTCGTTCTTCGCGCTCGGCGGTGACTCGATTCTGTCGATCCAGCTGGTCTCGCGGGCCAAGGCGCGCGGTGTGCTCTTCACGCCGCGGCAGGTCTTCGAACGGCGCAGCGTGGCCGCGCTGGCGGAGATCGCCACCCGCGCGGGTGAGGCCGAGCAGCAGGTGCTCGCCGAACTGCCCGGTGGCGGTGTCGGCGAGATCCCGCTGACGCCGATCATGGCCTCGATCCTCGGCACCGGATCGTCGTATCAGCGGTTCTCGCAGGCCATGGCGCTGCGACTGCCCGACGACACCGACCGGGAGACGCTGGTCGCGACCGTCGCCGCGGTCGTCGATCACCACGATGTGCTGCGGACCCGCTTGCGGCGCAACGAGTCCGCCGCCGTGGACAGCCGGGACGGGTGGACCTTCGAGGCCCTGGAACAGGGCGCGATCGACGTCGATGCCCTGGTGCATCGGATCGAGCTGCCCGGTGACATCTCCGACGCGGAACTGTCACGCCGGGCGAGCGTCGAATACGACGCCGCGCTGGGCCGCCTCGATCCGGCGAATGCGGTGATGACGCAGTTCCTGTGGTTCGCCTTCACCGGTGCCGGCTCATCCCGCCGGGACGTGCTCGTGATCGTCGCCCACCACTTCGTGGTCGACGGTGTGTCGTGGCGCATCCTCATCCCGGATCTCGCGGTGGCCTGGTCGCAGCTGAGGTCGGATCAGGCCGTGGCGCTGCCCGCGAACGGCACGTCCATGCGCCGCTGGGCGCACGCCCTGGTCGACGCCGCGGCCGCGCGAGCCACGGAACTGCCGTTCTGGCAGCAGATCGCGGCGTCCGAGGATCCGGTGCTGGGCGAGCGGGCCTTCGACCCGGCGGTCGACACCTTCGACACCGTCGATCGGGTCGAGGTGCTGCTGCCGGCCGAGGTGACCGATGCGGTGCTGACCGGCGTGCCGGACAAGTACCGGGCCGGTGTCGACGACGGCCTGCTGTCGGCGCTCGCGCTGGCGGTCAGCACCTGGCGCGGTGACGCCGCGGGCGGCGCCGCGCTGGTGAAGCTCGAGGGACACGGCCGCGAGGAGAGTGTGGTCCCGGGCGCCGATCTGTCGCGGACGGTGGGCTGGTTCACCAATGCCTATCCGGTGCGGCTGGATCTGGGCCACGCCGACGTCGCGGCCGCCCTGCGTGGTGGAAAAGCCCTGGGCGACATCGTGAAATCGGTGAAGGAGCAGTTGCTCGCGGTGCCGGACAAGGGCATCGGATACGGCTTGCTGCGCTACCTGAACCCGGAGACCGGTTCGGAGCTGGCGGCCGGTACCGCACCTCAGATCAGCTTCAACTATCTGGGACGCGCGGATACCGGTGCGGGCCCGCAGACCGCAGAGACCGCCGAGAGCGGCTCGGAGCCGGTCGGATTCGACTGGGCGCCGGTGGTGGATCTGGGACAGCTGGATGCCGACATGGATCCGGATATGCCCGCCAACGCCGCGATCGACATCAACGCGATCGTCACCGACGGGCCGGAGGGCGCGCAGCTGTCCGCATCCTTCGCGTTCCCGACCGGGCTGTTCGGCAAGCAGCGCGTGCAGGAGTTCGCGGATCTGTGGGTGGCGGCGCTGACCGCGCTCGCCGACCATGTCCGGCAGCCGGAGGCGGGCGGTCTGACGCCGTCCGATCTGCCACTGGTCGAGGTCGCGCAGTCCGAGATCGACCAGTGGGAACGGCAGTATCCGGGGCTCTCGGACGTCTGGCCGCTCTCGCCGCTGCAGTCGGGTCTGCTGTTCCACGCGATGATGACCCAGCAGACCGTGGACGTCTACACCATGCAGGCCGTGGTGGATCTCGGCGGCGCGGTCGACGAGGACCGGCTGCGCGCGGCCGGTCAGGGCATCCTGGACCGGTACCCGAACCTGCGTGCCGCCTTCGTCACCGACGCCGGCGGCCGCGCGGTCCAGCTGATCTCGGATCGCGTCGAGGTGCCGTGGCATACCGTCGATCTGACGGATCTGCCGCAGCAGCAGCGGATTCCGGAGTTGAAGCGCCTGCTCGAAGAGGATCGGGCCACGCACTTCGACATGTCGCGGGCGCCGCTGCTTCGGTTCACGCTGTACCGGACCGACGCTGATGCCTTCCATCTGGCGATCACGACCCACCACATCCTGGCGGACGGCTGGTCGATGCCGCTGCTCATGCGCGATCTGCTGGTGCTCTACGCGGTGCGCGGTGATACCGCCGCACTGCCGCGGGTGTCCTCGTACCGGAACTTCCTGAGCTGGCTGGCCGGGCGCGACCGCGAGGAATCGCTGCGCACCTGGTCGCGGGCGCTGGCCGGTGCGGACGAGCCGACCCAGCTCGCACCCGCGGCGCGGGGACCCGAGCACTACGAGATCGAGAAGTTCGTCGCCGAGGTCGACGAGGCTCGCACGCGCCGGATCACCAAGTACGCCGCCGAGGTCGGGGTCACGGTGAATACGCTGGTGCAGGCCGCGTGGGGCATTCTGCTCGGCCGGCTCACCGGCCGCGACGACGTGGTGTTCGGCGCGACGGTCTCGGGCCGCCCGCCGGAGCTGACCGGGGTCGAATCCATGGTCGGCCTGTTCATCAACACGCTGCCCGTGCGCGTCGGCGTGGACGACCGCTCGTCGGTCGGTGAGTTGCTGCAGGGCCTGCAGCGCGATCAGGCCGATCTGCTCGACCACCACTACGTGGGCCTCACCGATATCCAGCGAATCGCCGGCGCCGGAGCACAATTCGACACGCTGCTGGTGTTCGAGTCGTATCCGATGGATACCGATGCGATCGCCGCGGCGAGTTCGATCGACGGCATGTCGGTGACCGGTGTCGGCACCAACGACGCGACCCACTACCCGCTGACCCTGCTGGTGACCGCCGAATCGACGATCGAGGTGACCTGGAAGTACCTGACCAGTCGCTTCACCGCCGAGGAAGTGCACACCCTGGCCGAGCGGCTGGACCGGGTGCTGGACGCGCTGACCGGCGATCCGGCGGCCGCGGTCGGCGATATCGACATCCTCGATGCCGACGAGCGGGCGCGGATCCTGGCCGGCGCGGCGGTGGCCGCCGATCCGGTCGCCGAACCCGGCCGGGTCGGCAGCCGGACGGTCGCCAAGGCGCTCGGCGATGTGGTCGAGGAGGATCCGCAGGCTCCCGCGCTGCTGTCCGGCGACGCCGAAATCGCCTATCACGAGGTGGATTCGCGGTCGTCGAAGCTGGCCCGGGTGTTGATCGGACGCGGCGTCGGCCCGGGCGACATCGTCGCGGTGGCCCTGCCGCATTCGGTGGATGCCGTGGTGGCGCTGTGGGCGATCCAGAAGGCCGGCGCCGCGGCGCTGTTCGCCGACGGCCTGTCCTTCGGGGAGATCGTCGCCGCGGGTGCCGGCTGGGGTATCGCCCTGGAGCCGGCGGCCAAGTCGGTGCGCTGGGTGGTCCCGACCGATCCGAAGGTGCGCGCGGAAATCGATGCGGCACAGGCACATCCGGTGTCCTACGCCGACCGCGTCCGGCCCCTGCAGGACGAGCATCCGGCCTTCGTGGTGCGGGCGGCCGACGGCACCCTGCGCACGCTGACCCAGGAGCAGGCCCTCGACCACGCCGACACCCTGCGCGCCGACCACGAGATCGACTACGAGTCGACCACGTACACCACGGCGACGGCGGGTCCGGCAGCGCTGGCGGAATTCCTGACCTCCGCGACCGCGGGCGCACTCTCGGTCCTGCCCAGCGGTGATATCTCCGGTGACCTGGCCGAGGGCGAGGTCAGCCACTGGTTCACCGCGGCGGGTGAGGCGACCGACGCCGCCGACGGCGAAGTGCGAGTGATCGAGTCGGAGTGAGCCGGAAAGGCCGGTGCACGGGGTGCGGTCGCATCTCGGCACCGGCTTTTCCCATCCGCCACTGCTGAACTCGGGCAGCGCTCGGAAGAAGCGTTCGCTGCGCCTTTCCACCGGAAACGGGTAGGACCGTGAGCGCCGACGTAGAGTCGAGACAGTTCACAGCACAGACCGGGCGGGGCGGCTTCTCCTCGCGTGGGCCGTGGCGAGGCTCTGCAGAGGAGGGGGACATGGAAACAATCACCGCACCCGCGCTGGAGTTGAGCGGGCTGTACAAGCGGTTCGGTGGGCCGTGGGTGGTCGACGGGGTGAGTCTGGCGGTGCCGCCGGGGTCGTTCTTCGGGCTGGTGGGGCCCAACGGCGCCGGGAAGACCACCACGTTGTCCATGGCCGTCGGACTGTTGCGGCCCGATGCCGGGCAGGCGCGGATCTTCGGCGCCGACGTGTGGGCGGATCCGGTGCGCGCCAAGACGATCGTCGGCGTATTGCCGGACGGCCTCGCGCTCCCGGAGCGGCTCACCGGACGTGAATTGCTCACCTACACCGGGCTTCTGCGCGGTCTGCCGCCGGCGACGGTGGCCGAGCGGGCGCAGGAACTGCTCGCGGTCCTCGAGCTGATCGAGGCGGAAAACACTCTGGTCGTGGACTATTCGGCCGGTATGCGCAAGAAGATCGGGCTCGCCACCGCACTGCTGCACGGACCCAAGCTGTTGGTGCTCGACGAACCGTTCGAGGCGGTGGATCCGGTGTCCGCCAGCACTATTCGCACGATTCTGCGGCGGTTCGTCACCGCCGGTGGCTCCGTGGTGCTGTCGAGTCATGTGATGGCGTTGGTGGAAAACCTGTGCGATCACCTCGCCGTCATCGACAAGGGGAGGGTGGTCGCCGCCGGTTCGGTCGCCGAGGTGCGGGGGGAGGGCAGCCTCGAGGAGGCGTTCGTCCGGCTGGTGGGCGGACGCATCGGGGGAGACGAGGGCCTGTCGTGGTTGGCGTCCTGATCCGCATGCGCTGGCGGCTGACCGTCCGCGCGATGAACAACGGACGGGCTGCGGTCGGCTTCTGGCTCGGTCTGGTCTTCGGGATACTCGCCGCCGTCGCCACCGCGGTGGTGATGGCGTCGGCCGGCCACGCCTGGGATACCCGCGCGGCGATCAATGTGGCCGCGACGCTGTACGCGGTGTGGACGCTCGGCTGGCTGGCCGGCCCGATCATCACCGGCAGCAGCGACGAAACACTGCAGCCCGAACACTTCCGGCTGCTGCCGCTGAGCTATCGCCAATTGGCGATCGGTCTCGCGGCGGTCGCCTTCACCGGGCCGGCCGGTGCGGTCAACCTGATCGCCTTCGCCGGACTGGTCGCGCTCGCAGCACAATTGGGGGTGGTACCGACCCTGTTCGCGGTGGCCGGGATGTGCCTGCAACTGATCTTCGTGGTGCTGCTCTCCCGCGCGGTACTCGCGTGGATCGGCGCCGCGATGCGTTCGCGCCGCGGTCGCGATCTCGGTGTCGTCCTGGCGGGCCTGACCGGCCTCGCCTACTACCCCCTGCAACTGCTGGTGTCCTATCTCGGGCCGCGCCTGGAGCACGTATCGCCCGGCCTGGGCGCGACCCTGCGAATCCTGCCCTCGGGATGGGCGCCCTACGCGGTCCAAGCGGCCGAGGAAGGTCACTGGTGGTTCGGCGTCGGGGCCCTGGCGGGACTCGCCGCGCTGTCGGCGCTGCTGTGGCAGGCGTGGGCGGTACTGCTGCGCCGGCGCCTCACCACCACGGCCGCGCCCGCCGGACCCGTTCGCGCACAGGCGGGTTCGGGACGCCTCGACCGGCTGGTCCGCCCGACACCGGTCGGCGCGGTGGTACTCAAGGAATTGCGCACCTGGTCGCGCGACGGCCGGCGGCGGGCGGCGCTGCTACCGCTGATGCTCATCGGCGTGGTCCTGCCGCTCTTCCTCGGACTGCAGAACGGTGGCGCGAGCCTGCCTTTCGCGGGCGTGTTCGTGGTGTGGATGGCCGCGATGGCCAGCGCCGACATGTACGCCTTCGACGGCACCGCCCTCTGGCACACCCTGGTCATTCCGGGTGCCGTGCGCGCCGACGTCCGCGGCCGCATGATCGCCTGGCTCCTGATGGTCGGCCCGCTCGCCGTGGTGCTCACACTCGTGCTCCCGGGTGCGGCCGGGCGCCCGCAGATGTATCCGTGGGCGGTATCGACGCTGCCGGTGGTGGTGGGCGTCGGCGTGGCGGCGTCGATGTTCCTGTCGGTCTACGCCGCGTATCCGCTTCCGCAGCAACGCGGTAACCCCTTTGCCGGCAATTCCGGTAATCCGGGATGTGCGCGGGCGCTGGTCCAGTTGGCGGTCGGCTTCGGTCAGCTCGTGGTGAACCTGCCGGTGCTCGGCCTGCTCGCGCTGGGCGCCTATCTCCACAACGCCCTCGTGCAATGGTCGGCGCTGCCGGTCGGAATCGTCCTGGGTGCCGGCGCCGCACTGCTCGGCGCACAGGTGGCCACCCGCCGCGTCGAAGCCCGCGGGCCGGAACTGCTGGCCGAGGTGAAACCGCGCTGAACCCCTCCGGGAGATTCGCCGGAATCTGACGATTTCGGCCGCGCCCCTGACCCTTCCGGCCGTCGCCATCGACCGGCCCGGATTCCTGGCGTTCCATTTCAGCAGGCCGCATGTGCGACCGGATGCTCCCGCTGGAAGGAACGATGATGACCGAGTACGTGACGCTCGAACACGGACGGCTCGCCTGCGATCTGGTCGGGGACGGACCGCTGGTGGTGCTGTCGCACGGCATGGGCACCCTGCGCCAGGACTTCCGCTTGCTGCTCGGGCCGCTGGCCGCGGCGGGGTACCGGGTGGTCAACGTCGATATGCGCGGGCACGGCGAGTCCGGTACGGAGTGGCCCTCGGTGACCGGGAAGGCCGCCATCAGCCGCGCCGATGTAGCGGCGGACCTGCTGGGCGTGATCCGGCACTTCGGCGGCCCGGCGGTGATCGTCGGGCACTCGCTGTCGGGCGGTTCGGCGACGATCGCCGCGGCACAGGCTCCGGAGCTGGTGAGCGGGATCGTCGAGATCGGACCCTTCACCCGCACACAGCGGCTGCACGTCGGCGCTCTGCTCGGCAGCCGCCGATACCGCCGCGGCATGGTTCGCCTCGCCCTCACCATGACACTGAAGTCGATGCCCTGGTGGCGGCGCTACCTCGACGTCGCGTATCCGACCAAGCCCGCCGACTACGACCGCTACCTCGCCGACGTGGAGAGCATGCTGCGCCGGCCCGGCCGGTTTGCGGAATTCATGAAGACCGGACAGACCACTCCCGCCGACGCGCATGCCCGATTGGCTGAGGTCCGCTGTCCCGCCCTGGTGATCATGGGTTCGGCCGACCCGGATTTCGCCGATCCCGAGGCCGAGGCGAATGCTATCGTCGCCGCGCTGCCGGACGGTGTGGGTCGCGTCGTCATGATCGAGAACGGGGGACATTACCCGCATGCGCAATCGGCGGATGATGTTGCGGCAGCGATCATTCCGTTCCTCGGCCGGTGCGCGGCGCGGGACGAGAGCGCCGAGGTCCGGCGCGCCGTGTGATGTGCGTGCCCTGGTGCGTCCCTGCCGGATGCGCGGGGGAGTCTCGCCACGGTTGGCCGTCGACCGTGGCGGCCGCCCCGCCCGGCTGCGATGATGGCGAAATGCCCGCGCCGCGCACCATCGTCTTCGTCGTCTACGAGGGCATGCAGTTGGTCGAATTGGCCGGGCCGATGGACGTTTTCGGCGCCGTCAACACGATGAGCGCCGAAACCGCCTACCGACTCCTCACGGCGTCGCCGCACGGCCGGTCGATCGAGGCCGACGGCGGCCTGACCCTCGGGGTCGGGCATTCGCTGCACGACCTCGCCTCCTCCGCCGCCGAGATCGACACCCTGGTGGTCGTCGGCGGCCGGATCTCCGGGCCGGTTTCGGCGGAGGTGGTTCGCGAATTACCCGCCCTCGCAAGGAAATCCCGTCGGGTCACCTCGGTGTGTTCCGGCGCGCTGCTGCTCGCGGCGGCCGGCCTGCTCGACGGCTACCGAGCCACGACCCACTGGGGTGCGGCCGATCTACTGGCCCGCTCGTATCCTCGCGTCGTCGTCGAACCCGACCGCATCTATGTTCACGATCGCAACCGCTGGACCTCGGCGGGTGTCTCCGCCGGCATCGACCTCGCGCTGGCCCTCGTGGAGGACGACCACGGCCGGGAGATGGCTCAGCAGGTCGCTCGCGCTTTCGTCGTCTTCACCCGGCGCTCCGGCGGTCAGACGCAATTCAGCGCCCAGTTGCGCATGCAGCCGGCGCGCACCCCCGCGATTCGCGCCGTCCAGCAATGGCTGCCCGATCACCTCGCCGGCGATCTGGCGGTGTCCGCGCTGGCTCGGCGCGCGGGCATGAGCGAACGTCATTTCGCCCGCGCGTTCCGTGCCGAAACCGGTAGTACCCCAGCGGCGTTCGTCGCCGAACTGCGCCTGGAAGCGGCCCGGCGCCTGCTGGAGTCCACCGAACTCACCGTCACCGCCATCGCCCGCGTGGTCGGCTACCGCCACGGCGAAACGCTGCACCGAGCCTTCGTCCGCCGCCTCGCCACCACGCCCGAGGCCTACCGCCGGCAGTACGCCGACGCCGGCCTCGGCACGCCGGCGGCAGAGCCGGTGGTCAGCGCAGCCCGGGGATCCGCATCGTCTCCGCCATGATGCGGGCGCCCTCGTCGTTGAGGTGCAGGCCGTCGCCACTGTCGAGATCCGGGTGGATGAAGTCGGGCCGCTCCGGATCCGCGACGGCGGCCGCCACATCGAAGACGGCGTCGAAAACCGTTGTGGTCCGCAGCCATTCGTTGACGACGACGCGCACCGGCAGGGCCGGAGCCACATTGACCTCCGGATAGATCACCCCGGCGAAGGGGCCGATCGTGTTGGCGTAGATCGGCAGTCCGGCGGCGTGTGCCCGCGCGGCGAGTTCGGTGTACCCGGCGATCAGATCATCGGCCGCGGCCACCTCGCCCAGCCCGATGTCGTTGATGCCGAGATTGACCACCACATGGGTGACGCCCGGTACGTCGAGCACGTCGCGGTCGAACCGAGCCAAGGCGCGTTCGCCGACCTCGTCGGTGAGCAACTGGTTGCCGCCGATGCCCTGGTTGACCACCCAGCCGCGGGTCAGCATCGAATTCAGCGCGTCGACGGAGCGGCGATTCGCGCCGAGCGTGGTCCCGGCGCCGTCGAACCAGGAGTCACCGAAAGCCACCACGACGGGGGTGTCCGCGTCGGCGAGCACGTCGACACCGGTGACGTAGAAGCGCGAGGCGACCTCCTCCACCTCGGAGAGGTCCGGATCGGCGGTGTGATCACCGGCGACCACGGCGGCGATCTCCATCGGCTGATGCGAGAAGGTGGCGAGTCCGGTCGCCCCGGGCAGATACAGGCTCAGCAACAGATCGTCGCCGCCGTTCACCGCGAGATCGACGGTGTCGCTGACCATTTCGCCACCCGCCGGGATGCGCACCGTGTCCACCCCGTCGAAACGCAACACGGTATCGGTTTCGGCGATCGTGGCGAATCCGTTCTTGCGCAGGGCGATTCGAGCCGCGCCGATCTCCAGTGTGTCGCGTCCGTACCGATTGCTCAATCGCACCCGAAGCCGTCGGCCGCCACCGGCCATGTGCAGCACCTGGCGCACGGTCTGATCGGTGAACTCCCGGGGTTCGGTCAACTGGAACTGCTCGTAGGGGCTGATGATCGCGGAGCGGAATCCGGCGAGCCAGGTGCTGGTCATGACATCTCCATTTAGTTGACGTGAGGAATATCCTCGCAGCAATAATATGAAAGATATTCCTCATGTCAACTATCCGCACGGCAACTGTGCGTTAGGCTGACGGCGTGGAGCACACGCACGACGCCGACGTCTTCGACGACCCGCGCCTGACCGATATCGGGATGCTGTTCGAAGCGACCAACGGGATCCGCCGCAAACTCGAGCCGAGTTGGACTGCGAACGGGCTGTCGCTGCTGGATTTCGCCGCGCTCATGCGGCTGAGCCGCTCGCCCGGCCGCCGGCTGCGGATGACCGATCTGGCCGATCAGGCACAGCTGTCGACCAGCGGCGTCACCCGTCTGGTGGACCGGCTCGAGCGCAACGGATTCGCCCGGCGCCAGCCCGATCCGAACGATCGCCGCAGCTCCTACGCCGCCCTCACCGCCGCCGGCGCGACCCGGCTGGCGAAGGTACTGCCGGAATATCTGAAGATCCTCGACACCTGGTTCTACGGTCAGCTCACCCCGGAGCAGTGCGAGGCACTGATCGGCGGCCTGCGGATCATCCGTGACGCCACCTTTCCGGAGGCGGGCCGGATCTCCGAGTGACACCTCGGCCCCAAGCTGTCGACCGGTCGCCGACCGTTCCGCAGCCGCATAGCCGAATGCTCGCGTTCACCGCACGGTCCGGTATCGCCCGGTCCCTATTGCCGAGATTCGCCCGGTTCGACTCGTAGACTCGACCGATACGAGTTACTTCCCAGCGACACCGGTCGACGACGGGAGCGGCGCATGGCTGATCACGTTCGAACAGACGCTGAACTCGGTTCGCCACCCACCGGTGCCAGACGGTGGTACGCCCTCGCGGTCCTCGCGCTGGGGCTTGCGATGGTGACGCTGGACGGCACAGTCGTCGGTGTGTCGCTGCCGACGATCATCGGTGATCTCGGACTCGATTTCACCCAGGCGCAGTGGGTCTTCTGCGTGTATTCGGTGGTGCTCGCGGTTCTGCTGATCGTCGTCGGCCGGATCGGTGACCGGTACGGCCGGCGCGTGATCTTCGTGCTCGGGGTGCTGATCTTCGTCGGCGGCAGTCTGTTGTCCGCCTCCGCGGATTCGGCGAGTCCGCTCATCTGGGGCCGGATCGTGCAGGGGATTGGCGGTGCGGCGGTCGTGGCGGGATCACTGGGCACGGTTGCGGCGATGTTCCAGGGGCGAGCGCGCGTCATCGCGTTCACCGCGTGGGTGGTCGCTCCGGCCGCCGCGGCGGTCGTCGGCGCGGCGCTGGGCGGGTGGTTCATCGACTCCTTCACCTGGCCGTGGATCTTCCTGATCAACGTGCCGATCGCGGTGGTCGTGCTGCTCGGGACCGTTCTCGTGCCCGAAACCCGCATCGGCGGTTCGGCCACCGGACCGGATGTGGACGGCTGGCTGCTCAGTACGGCCGGGTTCGCGCTGGTGATCTTCGCCCTCATCGAGGGCGAGCGTTACGGCTGGGTGCGGCCGCGGCGGGAGTTCACCGTGTTCGGGGTGACCTGGTCGATGCAATCGGCGAGTTCGCCCATACCGTTCGTGCTCGCTGTCGGCGTGTTGCTGCTGGTGCTGTTCGTCTTCTGGGAAAGACACCGGGTGAGGGTGGAACATGCCGCGCTGGTGGACTTCTCGCATCTGCGCGATCCCCGGCACTGGGGTGACGGCGCGGCCCTGCTGATCGCGGCGGCACAGTTCGGAGTGCTCTTCGTGCTGCCGCTGTACCTGGTGAACTGCCTCGGGTTGTCCACGCTGCGAACGAGTTCGATTCTCGTGGTGCTGACCGGCTGCGCGCTGATCTCGGCGATCCTGACCGCCGGGCCGCTGCGGGCGGTACCTCCGCTGTGGCTGATCCGGATCGGCCTGGCGATCGCGTTGCTTGCGATGGCGGTGACCGCGCTGGCATTGACCTCGACTATTCCGGCGTGGGCCCCGACCGTGCTACTCGCCTGCTACGGAATCGGACTCGGGCTGGCCTCCGCCCCGTTGACGGCGAATATCCGGCGCACCGGCGCGGGCACCGTGGCATCGGATCCGGGATCGATCACCGCGGCCACCGCCCGGCCCGCCGGTGCCGCGCTCGGCGTGGCGGTCCTCGGCAGTATCCTCTCGATCGGTCTCGGCCACTTCCTGCCCGATCGGCTGAGCTACGTCCCCGGCCTGACCGCGCGGGCCGCCGGCGCCGTGGGTGCGGCCACCCGCGATTCGGCGGGCGACGCGATCGTCGGACTGCGTACCCAGCACGCGCCGACCGCGGTCACCGACGCGCTGGCCAACGGCTTCGCCGACGCGACTCGGGTGGCGCTGCTCGGCGTCGCGGTGGTGCTGCTGCTGGCCTTCGTGGTGGCCACGCGCATCCCGCCCGAGGCCCAGCAGATCGACACCGATCAGATCGATGCCGAACCGCCTGGTGCCGAACCGCCCGGTGCGGTGGCCCGCCACCGGGTCACCGAGCGGCCGGAGGCGGCGCGCCGGATCACCGACGAGGAGGGCGCCGCGCCGGTCGAACGCGGCGAAGCGACGTAGCGATCCCGGCGGCCGACATTCCCCCGGATCACCAGTCGATCAGATCGAGTTCGTGCAGGCGCCGGAAGACCAGCATCGAGCCGGGCGCGACATGCGGCATGACCGCGTACTCGCCGACGGTGAAATAACGCAGTTCGGCGATCTCGCTGGTCGGCGTCGGTTCGCCGGTGAGGTCCGCGGTGAAGCAGGTCATGTGCAGCGCGGTACCGGGCGTGTGCCCGTACGCCTCACATTCGAAGACGCCGAGTTCGTCGTGGGCCGCCACGTCGACACCGAGTTCCTCGCGCACCTCGCGGTACAACGCCTGCACCGGTGATTCACCGGGGTCGATCTTCCCGCCCGCCATGTAGAACACCTCTTTGCCGGTCGAACGTGCCTGCAGCAGACGGCGATTCCGGATGTGCGCGAGTGCGGCGGTGCGAATCATAAAGGGAGCCTTCACGATACGGTCGGTGCGGGCGGGGAGCTCACCGGGTGGCAGGCGCGAGCTTCCAGTGTTCGTGCAGGGCCGCGGCGATCTCGGGCAGCACGGTGACCGGGATACGCTGCTCACGCAGGATCCGGCGAATCTCGGCGACCTGTTCGCGCTTGCGGTGTTCGTAGGCGTTGGAGACCGGATGCCGCACCGGCGGAATGCTGAGCAGTACCAGTTCGTCGTGCGGTTCGTCGCCGCCGGTCAGATCCAGCGCGAGCGACCAGCGGGCGCGCTCGTCGAGGGCGAACCGCCCGGCCACCACCCGATCCCACTCCAGCCGCGATTCGGCCCACGGGGTGCGCCGGTAGATCGCGCGGTCGGTGAGAACGACGACATCGCGACCGAACAGCGCCACCAGCAGCGCGATACCCGCCACCGCGCCGGCCAGCAGTCCCGTGAAGATCCGGTTCACTCCGAACAGGGCCACCACGGCACCGCAGATCACCAGCACCGACAGCACGGCGAGCGCACTGTAGGTGAGGGTGCGGCGGCCGGTGACGACACCGGCCCGCACCGCCCGGACCGGTCCGCGGGACCGCCGGGAGATGTCGGGTCCGGATACGGGCGGGACGTCGTCGCTCATGGTGACACCTCGGAGTTCGCTCGCGTCGGACTCAGCCGCGCAGCGGGACGGCGGCCTCGGCGGTGTAGACCAGGAAGGTCAGGCTTTCCTGGAAGTACAGCTGCACGCTCTCCGCGTCGTGGGACAGGTAGCCGATCGACAGGTCCTGACCCAGTTGCAGATCGAAGTCGCCGCCGCGGGTGGTGAGCACGAAGGCACCGTCGATGGCGGGCGCCCAGATGATCTCGCCCTCGGGGATCAGCCGCTCGATATGTGTGCGGATCGGATGGCCGTGGTCGGAGGTCTCGCTCACCGCGGTGTACAGATCGGCGCTCAGCAGCACCGAATACGGCCCGTCGACACCGGCGAGGCGCAACTTGCTCAGTGCCTGTGCGATGGCCTCCGGGATGAGTCGCGGATCGCTCGGCGCGGTGACAGGGGTGTTCGACACGGCCGCGCGGATGCCGGTGATACCGGCGGCGGGGTAGCCCTCGAAGACGGCGCGGTCCTCGGCGAACGCGATCTTGCGGGCGGCATCCTTGACCGGATCCAGATCCGCGTCCTGTGCGCCGCGCTCGACGTTGTCGAGTTCCTCGCGCGAGAGAGTGAACGGCACGCGCAGCTCGACCAGCGGCGCCACCACGCGCTGGCGAGCCTGGACGCCCTGATCGGGCGCGTCGATGAGGGTGGTGCGTCCCAATCCGACCGCGGAATAGTCGGTGCCGTGCGGGCCGGACAGATCCACCACCCGGCGACCGGCGATATGACGCCGGAAGGTGCGCGTCGCCTCCTCCTCGATGGCCGACCACGCCTCGGAGGTGATCGGCGCGAGTTCACGGTGCAGATTGTTCATTGAGGGATCCTTTTCAACGTGCCGATACCGAGGGAGCCGTCGCCGGAAGACGCGGCCGCGGGCAGCTCGGCGATTCCGGCTGCCTCGAGTTCTAGGTCCTGCTCCGAAGCCGCCTCCTGTGCGGGGGCGTCCGGAAGGTCGTCGAAGAAATCGTTGGCCGGGGTGAAGAACAGGGTGCCGGTGATCGCGGTGGAGAAATCGAGAATGCGGTCGTAGGGCGCCTCGTCGCTGCCGAGGAACATGCGGACCAGCATCCGTTCGGTGACATCCGGGGTAGCGGCGTAAGCGATGTAGTACGTGCCGAATTCGCCCTCGCGGACACTGCCGAAGGGCATGTTGGCACGCAGGATCTGGCGCTCGGTGCCGTCCGGATCGATCAGGGTGTTCACCGCGACATGGGAATCCGCCGGCTTGTCCTCGTCGGACAGCTCCAGATCCTCGAGTTTGGTACGGCCGATGACGAGTTGCTGCTCCTCGACCGTCAGCGAACTCCACGCCTCCAGATCGTGCAGATATTTCTGGACGATGACATAACTACCGTCGGCGAACTCGGGATCCTCGTCGCCGATGAGTGCCGCGGCGACGGCGGCAGGACCCTCGGGATTCTCGGTGCCGTCGACGAAGCCGAGCAGATCACGCTGTTCGAAATAGCGAAACCCGGTCGTCTCGTCGATGATCGTGGCCGCACCCTTCAACCGGGAACCGATCAGCATCGCCAATTCGAAACAGGCGTCCGGCAATTCGCCCTTGATGTGAAACAGCAGATCGCCCGGCGTGGCCGGGGCCTGATGCTTCTCCCCGGCGTAGCCCGGAAATTCGTGCAGCTGCGCGGGTTTCGGGCCGGCGAACAGCCGATCCCAGGCGGCGGAACCGATACTCGTCACACAGGATAGCCGCGTTTCCGGCACCCGGAACCCGATCGAGCGCCGCAGTCCCGCCAGATCCGCGAGAAGGTCGCGCACCACCGGCTCACCGCCCTCGTCGATCGTCGCGACGAGGAAGATCGCGGCGCGCGAAAGCGGATCGAGGATCGGCTGCGGCTCACCCATGATCAACAGGGTACGGTGCCGGGCCGACAGCGCGTGCGGACGGCCCGACCTCGCGAGACCGGCCTCACTTCGCGACGGTCAGCAGGAATACCGCGTCGTCGATGGCCTTCACACTGTGCCGAGCCGAGGGAATGACGAGCAGATCGCCGGGCGAGCCCTTCCACTCGTTGGTGCCACAGATCAGAATCAGGGTTCCGGTCAGGACCTGCAGGGTGGCTTCGCCGTGAGTTTCGTGCTCGGCCAGGCTCTGGCCGGCGGTCAGCGCGATGAGGGTCTGGCGCAGGCTGTGGGTGTGGCCGCCGTAGAGGGTTTGCGAACTGCGTCCACTCGTGGCGGACGCGGCCAGCTTCAGCTGCTGGCGAGCCGCCGCCGTCAGCGATTTCTTGTCCATGATCTGCCTCTCGCGGTTCAGCCGGGATCGGGGCTGTGGTCACAGGCTGGATATGGCTGAGTATGCCGGACCCACCTCGCGCGGTCGGCCGTTTCGCCGATGCGATTCGGGTTCGATACCTGCCGGGCGCGATTCAGCCGACGGTGGCGGGGGCGGTGTCGCGGGCGAAGCGCCGGATCCGGTAGCGCAGCCCCGACCGCGACTGCGACCAGGGCGCGTCCTCCACCTGCCAGTCGCCCTCGATCGCGGGTGCGTAGGCGTCGCCGGGGATATCGGCGTCGATTTCGGTGACCATCAGATCGGTCGCGTAATCCATTGCCTGCCGGTAGATTTCGCCGCCACCGATGATCCACACGGTCTCCGCGGCGGCCAGTGCGATGGCGCTCGCCACCGAATCGGCGCGTTCGGCGCCCGCTGCCGACCACTGCGATTGGCGCGTGATCACGATATTGCGCCGTCCGGGCAGCGGCCGGAAACGCGCGGGCAGCGAATCCCAGGTGCGCCGGCCCATCAGTACCGGATGATCGGCGGTGACCATTTTGAAATGCGCCACATCCTCGGGCACTCGCCACGGAATGGCGTTGTCCGCGCCGATCACGCCGGCCCGGGTCTGCGCCCAGATCAGCCCGATGCGGCTCATACCGCCACCGGTGCCTTGATCGCCGGATGATGGCGGTAGTCGAGCACTTCCACGTCGTCGAAGGTGTAGTCGAACAGGCTCGGCGCGGGCCGCAGATGCAACCGCGGGAACGGGTACGGCTCGCGGCTCAGCTGTTCGCGAACCTGCGTCAGATGGTTGTCGTAGATGTGGCAGTCGCCGCCGGTCCAGATGAAATCGCCGGGCTCCAATTCGGTCTGCTGCGCGACCATCTGGGTCAGCAGCGCGTAGCTCGCGATATTGAACGGCACCCCGAGAAAAAGGTCGGCGCTGCGCTGATACAGCTGGCAGGACAGTTTTCCGTCCGCGACGTGGAATTGGAAGAACGCGTGGCACGGGGCCAGCGCCATCTTGTCCAGATCCGCCACGTTCCACGCCGAGACGATGATCCGCCGGGAATCGGGATCGGTGCGCAGCGTCTGCAGGACCTGCGCTATCTGGTCGATGTGGGTGCCGTCCGGAGTGGGCCAGCTGCGCCACTGAACCCCGTAGACCGGCCCGAGTTCACCGTGCGCGTCGGCCCATTCGTCCCAGATCGTGACACCGTGCTCGTGCAGCCAGCGGACATTGGAATCGCCGCGCAGGAACCACAGCAATTCGTAGACGATCGATTTCAGATGCACCTTTTTCGTGGTGATCAGCGGGAAGCCGGCGGAGAGGTCGTAGCGCAGCTGATGTCCGAAAATCGAACGCGTACCCGTCCCGGTGCGGTCGGATTTCGGCGTACCGCGCTCGAGTACCAGCCGCAGCAGATCCTCGTACTGGGTGTCGTTTCCGGGCGCGCCGTCCATATCCGCAAGCCTAGCCTTCGGGCGACCACCGCCCTCATCGCGTGGCGGTCCGCTGGCTAGCCTGGGGCACCGTGCGCATGCTCTATGTGATCGGAATCGGCGCCGGGGATCCCCGGCAGGTGACCGTGCAGGCGGTCGAGGCGATTCGGCAGGTCGACACGTTCTTCGTCATCGGCAAGGGGGAGACCAAGCGGGAACTGACCGAGGTCCGCGCCGCGATCCTCGCCGCACACGCCGTTCCGGAACATCGCGTGGTGGCCATCGCCGATCCGCCGCGCGAACGCACGGTCTCCGGCGCCGACGACTATCGCGAGGTGGTCGAGGACTGGCATCGCCGCCGTGCCGAACTGCTGGCCGAGGCGTTCGATGCCACCGAGGGGGTCGGCGGCATTCTGGTCTGGGGCGATCCCTCGCTCTACGACAGCACCCTGCGGATGGTGCAGCGAGTGCTGGACGCGGGAACGCGATTCGAGTACGAGGTGATCCCGGGCGTCACCAGTGCCCAGGCCCTGGCGGCGGCCCACCGCATCGTGCTGCACGAGATCGGCGAACCGGTGCACATCACCACCGGTCGCCGCGTGCGCGCCGAGGGCGTGGCGGCGGACGGGCCGACACTGGTGATGCTCGACGGCGAGTGTTCGTTCACGCAGGTGCCGGGCGACGATCTGCACATCTGGTGGGGCGCCTACCTGGGGATGCCGGACGAGACGTTGATCGAGGGGCCGCTGCGCGCGGTGGAGGATCGAATCGTGCGGCGCCGCAACGAACTTCGGGAGGCGAAGGGGTGGGTCATGGACATATACCTTTTGCGCAGAATCGGTTAGCCGCCCGGCGTTCCGCGGAGATGTCCGAAATAGCTCCAAAATTGCTGTGGAATAAATCGATACGAATGTGATCCACACCACCGGCCGGTTCGAATCACTGTCAATCGATCGAAATCCGACTGGAGGTTTTCATGGCAGGGCAGCATTCGGCGGCATCGGGACAGTGGTGCCGGCGCGTTGGTTCCTCACTCGTCCTCGGCGCGTTGCCACTGACCGTGGCACTGTGGCAGACGGGCGTGGCGGGGGCGGCCGCGCCGACCACCGATTCGGGTGTGGCACCGGCCGCGGGGATGCTGCCGGACGCCGGAACCGTCGCCGCCGGCGTGTCGAACGCGGCGGATGCGGTGGCACGCGCGGTCGCGCAGACCAACCCCTGGCAGTTCCAGCCGAGCGCGGCGACCGACCCGGCCGTGCCGCCGTTCGCCGCGCCGATCGCGGATCCGGAACCGAATGCCGCCACCGCCGACGCCACCGCGCCGGCCGCCGCACCCGCCCCCGGCTCCATCTCGTCGAACCGTAACGCCGCGAACAGCACTCGGGCGGTGCCCGATCTCACCGCCCCGGCGATGGTGAATCCGGGCGCACTGCATCTGCCCGATCTCGCCCATCCGGCGCCGCCGGTGGCGCCGATCAAGGCGCCCGAGGGCACCATCCGGATCGGTTCGGTCGTGACGCCGCGGCCCGACTTCATCGATCCGCAGCTGACCGGGCAGATCAACGATTCCGCCGCGCAGGCCGAGGCCGGGCTGGCGCAGACCATGGACTCCGCCGGATTCGAGCCGTCGCGTTCGGATCGCATCGCAGCGGACACCCTCGGCGGCGCGGTGATCGGGTCCAGTGTGGGCAATATCGTCAGCAGCCCCATCGCGAGCACCAGCGCGATGGTCGGCGCGGTCGCCGGTCTGATCGCCGGGATCCCGTTCCTGCCGGCGGGCCTGGTCGTCATGCCGGTCGTCGGCGCCGCCATCGGTTACGCGGTGATCGCGGCGCCGGCCGCTGCCGCGGGTGCCGCGATCGGCGCCGGAGTGGGCGCGATCGAGGGTGCGGTCGCCCCCGGTGTGGCCACGCCGCAGCAGGGGCCCGCCCAGATGTGACGCGAGTCGCGTGCCGCGGTGATCGAATCGCGTGCCGCGAGGCCGACGGCCGCGTTCTCCCGGTGGGAACGCGGCCGTTCGCATCGGCCGGGTCTCCGCTCGCCGTGTGAAAGCGGCCGGTTGTCGGTGGACGCCGGTAGGCTGCGGGAATGCCCGAGTTGCCGGAGATCATGGCGCTCGAACAGTTTCTGGTCGAGCATGCCGTAGGCGCGGTTGTCGGGCGGGTCGACGTCGCGGCGCTGAGTGTGCTGAAAACGTTCGATCCGCCGGTGACCGCGCTGTCGGGACGCGACGTCACCGGTGCCGGGCACTGGGGTAAACATCTGGGCCTCGACTGCGACGGCCTGTGGTTGATCACGCATCTGTCCCGCGGCGGCTGGCTGCGCTGGATCGACGAACCGGGCGCCGCGCCGCCGAAACCGGGTAAAGGCCCGCTCGCGCTCCGGGTCCACTTCTTCACCCGCGAGGGCGCGACACCCGCCTTCGATCTCACCGAGGCGGGCACCAAGAAGCGGCTCGCGGTCTGGATCACCGAGGATCCGCAGTCGGTGCCGGGCATCGCCCGACTGGGCCCCGACGCGCTCGAGATCTCCGAGGACGGCTTCGCCGAACTCCTCGCCGGCACCTCGCAACGGTTGAAGACCGTGCTGGCCGATCAAACCGTGCTGGCCGGCATCGGCAACGCCTACTCCGACGAGATCCTGCACGCCGCCCGGCTCTCGCCCTTCGCCACCGCGTCCACGCTCGGCGCGGACAAGGTCGCCGAGTTGTACCGGGCCATGCGCGAAATCCTCACCGACGCGATCACCCGCTCCGTCGGCCAGGACGCGGCCCGGCTCAAGGGAGAGAAGCGCTCCGGCATGCAGGTGCACGCGCGGACCGGACTGCCGTGCCCGGTCTGCGGTGACACCGTGCGGGAAGTCGCCTACGCCGACAAATCGTTCCAGTACTGCCCGACCTGTCAGACCGGCGGCAAGATCCTCGCCGACCGGCGCATGTCCCGGCTGCTGAAGTAGGTCAGACCGGCGCGGGAACCCGGACTCCTTGCCAGGCAAGGCGTTTCGCACGATCCGGATCGACCTCCACCCGAGCCGGGCTGTCGATGATGCGGGTGCTGCGGCGCTGCTCGGTGTACTGCGGCCAGGACGGCAGCGGCTCGCCCTTGCGGGCGAACGAGAGCCAGTTGTCCTGGAATTCGCGCTGCACCGCGAGGAAGTCCCGATAGCCGCCGGCCGCGGTGAGCCCGCGCCCGATGGGGCTGTCCACCCCGCCGAACACCGGGATCAGATCGAGGGCGTGGGTGGCGCCGAAACCGGCCAGCTGGACCGCGCGCGGCGCGTAGTCGAGCCGATAGGCGTAGGTCGGGGCGTGGCGGCTGTGGCCCTCGAGCACCTCCACGGTGGGCCGCCAGAAGACGAAGTCGCCGCCCATGCGCACGGCGGCCCGACGCGACGGATACCCGGGATAGGCTGCCACGACCCGCTTTTCGAGGTCGGCGTCGCCGCATCGCGACAGCGCCACGTGCAGTTGTTCGGCGGTGGTGGGCAGGGAGCGATCGAAGCGTTTGAACAGGGTCGCCTCGTGGCGGTTGGTGCCGATGATCAGCGGGACGGCGTGAGCGCGCCCGGCGGCGATGGCGTCGATCGGATCCATCGGCAGGAAGTCGCCGTCGACGACCGGGGCGGCGGGGAAACTGCCCGGCTGCCGCCACAGCACATCGCCGATCGCGCGATCGGCGGCCTTGCGGATGTCGTTCGAGCCGGCGGTGCTCAGCGCCTCGGCCGCCTGTTCCGGCGTGGCGCCGAGGTTGTCGACGCAGCGCCGGGCGAAGATCCGCGCCGCCTCGGCCGTCAGCGACCAGTCCGCCGGCGCGCTCTGCGCGATGCCGCGGTGGAACAGCCCGGCCGCGGCCGGGGTGGCGAGCAGGCTGACCACCGCATGCGCGCCGGCCGATTCGCCGAAGATGGTGACATTGTTCGGATCGCCGCCGAAGGCCGCGATATTGCGCTGCACCCACCGCAGCGCCGCCACCTGGTCGCGCAGACCCAGATTCGATTCGAACGGCCTTGTCTCCGTGGAGAATTCACCGAAGTCGACGTAGCCGAAGGCGCCCAGCCGATAGTTGAACGATACGACGATCACATCGCCGCGCAACGCCAGCCGGGCGCCGGAGTACAACCGCAGCGCCGAGGTGCCCAGCACGTAACCGCCACCGTGGATGAACACCATGACCGGCCGGGGTGTGGCGGCCGGTTCCGCGGGCGCGGTCACATTCAGGGTCAGGCAGTCTTCACTCGTCGGCTGCGGGCCGCGTGGTCCGATCCGGGCGCCGTCCCGCTGCTGCATCGCGGCGAATCCGTATTCGGTGGCCAAGCGCACCCCGGACCAGCTCTCGACGGGCTGCGGCGCGCGGAAACGAAGATCGCCGACCGGCGGCGCGGCGAAGGGAATCGAACGCCACTGCACGATGCGACGACGCCTGAGACCGCGGACAACGCCGTCGGCGGTCGTGATGTCAACCATTACCCGATGCTAACCGTTACTGCAGGTACCCTTCGACCTGCTTCACGGGGTTGGCCTGGGCCTCGTCCGGGTTGCCACCCTGATCGATGCGGGCCCGCCGCTGCCGCAGCAGATCCCAGCACTGATCCAGCATCACCTCGAGATCGGCCAGCTTCGCCCGCTCGGTCTCGGGATCGAGCTCCCCGCTGGTGGCCTTGGACCGCAGCTGATGCTCCTGCTTCACCAGGTCCTGGATATGGGCAAGGATGTCCTGTTCGGTCATGAGGCCATGGTACGGCGCGGGTGCGGGATGGAGTTCGGCCCTGCCCTCCGGTTGCGGATCCCTGCGGTGGCGCCACATTGATCACGTGTGCCTACTCGATGGGGCCGAGAGTACTGCTCGATTCGGTCACGCCTGGCTTCCGGATTCCGGGCCGATTTCCTCGACCCAGGCCATGTGGGACTCGGCGTCATGACTCACGGATCGCGCGGCGGCCTCCACGTCGGCCAAACGGACTGCGAGACCATCCAGGTAGACCTCGGTCAGTGTTTGCCCGACGGTGTCGCTGTCCGGGTCGATGACCCAGCTGTCGTCGAGCGCATCGGGGGTGACCTGCCGCATCTGCGCGTGCAACAGCAACTTGGTCAACTTGTCGAGTGTGTCGAGATCGCGAGCCGTCCGGTCGGCCGGGAAGCCCATTTCACGGAATCGGCGAAGGCTCTCATACTTCGACGCAATCACCGTACGCCAGTCGCTCGGAGTCAATTCGTCGTACGGGTGCGGAAGGTTGCGGCCGCCTGGGAGGTTGAGTCTTTCGGCCAGTACGTCTCGCAGGTTGGTGAGTGTCAACACCGCCTCGGCATTGTCGGCTGATGTGTTGTACCAGGCGCTCGCTTCGATTCGGGCGAGGTTGTCGATCACGTCCTGGTACCACTCGGCTCGGTTGCGCCGATCGTATGCCGTTTTCGACGTGAGTGTTCGTTCCCGGACCGCCTCGAGCTCCGCACGCGGAGTGTAGTGCTTCCGCCATTCGATCTTTCCGTTCACGACTGTGGCGTAGTGAAGGGTGAATCCCCCTGGCGGTAGTGCGTCCTGGTACGCGTTCCCGTTGTCGATCGGCCGAACGATGAAACCGAGCTGGAGTCGCCAGTTCTTGCTCCCGCGCTCGTGTCTGTCCCAGGGGTGGACAAGCGTATCGCCCCGACCGAGACGCTGCCCGGTCGGAGTGTGGAAGAAATCTCGCCAAGCGTCTTCGAAATCCCCGAATATGTCGCTCGCGTCGAATCCGGGCACATACTCGATGAGCAACACCAGTTCGCCGCCGTCAGGCAGGATTTCATCCGCGCCCAGTACCTCGGCAGGCCGCGAGCCGGCGTCCGCGAGGGTGATGGCCGCCAGCTTCTCGGCGTCACGCTGATCGATATCGCGTACCTTCTTCTCGATGTGACGAAATCCGTTGCGGTAGTGAACAATGCATACCCCCGCGGACATCGTCGTATCTCCGGTATCGCCTTTCAGGTGCTCGCGAGCGATCTCACCCGAGGCAAGGGCCTCTGCGCATTTCTCGGCGAACGTCCTTTCGTCGGCCAGGTCCTTACGCCACCAGACGTAGTCGCGGTCGCGGTAGTAGTAGGCGGTGCGCTCCGGGTCCGGATGTGCTCCGGATATCGTTTCCACGACGAGGCGTCCCTGGTCACCGATACGAACGTGCCAGTACTCGATCGGCACGCCGTTTTTCGAAGCCTGTCGGCGGAACCCAGGCACCTGCAGGTCCAGCAGCGCATGTTGGTCGCGCAGTGGCGATGCGACGATCACTCGGCCGTCCGAGGTGTATCCGATCGCCTCCACGATCTGCCCGTCGTCATCGATGAACGGGCTCACTCCGGCAGCTGCGAACAGCTCCGGTACGGCCATGATCGCGAGCGCTGTGCGAACCTCGTCCAGGTATGTTTTCGCGGCTTCGAGATGCCGCGGCAGCGAGCGGACGCGCTCATCCAGTTCGGAAATCGCGTCTTGATGGTCGAGCAGCTCGGTCAACGCGTCGTCGGCTACGAGCCGGCGTAGAACCGATTCGAATCGCCGGCGCTGTCGAATCCGCAGCGCTCGGACCGTGCGCGCGATTGCCTCGGGGTCGCGCTGCCGCAGCTTCGTCTCATCCAGGCCGAGCGCCTGCGCCGGTTGCAGCGCATAGGTGACCACGTCCTCGGCGTCCGCCTCAGCAGCACGAAGCGCACGACCGAGAGCGGGGGAAAGCTCTGTGGGGTCCGGAGTCGAGTCGTCACTGCCGAAGCGGTGCCACACACTCGGAACGTCACCTCGACGGCCCCGTCTGTTCCCCCGATCGACGCCCGGATCGACGAATTCGATCTCGCTCCGAACATCGAGTACTCCATCGAGCGAAGGCGGCCTGGCGCCACGGCCGCGACGTTGCGCCGGGGGCATCAGTAGCGGATCACCGAAGTCCATGCTCGGCTGTCGTTCGTCGCCGGGTAGGCCGTGGAGAAGTGGCGTGCGATTTCGCGGTCCATCCACTGCCGTCGGGTCGGCCAGTGAGTCAGTGGCGTTGGTCAGCTTGGTTTCGCCCCTGACGTATTCGCCGACTTTCAGTGGCTCGGCCCGAGGGCTGTCCGGTGCGGGTGGGCTGGGGTTCGTGTCGGCGGGGGACGCGCCGATGACGTTGGCGATGAACGAAACTCGGGCGACCGCCGTCGGCGAATGACGGCGCAGGACGGTCTCGCGCACGGTCCGGGCATATCCCTCGGTTTCCGGATGGTCGCGACTTTGGAGGTAGTGGCCGAAGTCGTAGTCTCCGCTCAGCAACTCGTGCACTGCCGATACGAACCGCCAATGCGCATCGTCCGTGGGGACGGACCTACCGGTGCGGCGGCGCAGCTGCGAGTGCAGGGCACGGTGGAGTATCTCAGGAGCGGCATCGGGCGGAGCGGCCAGCACGTCCGCGACGACCGACGTGAACCACTGGGCAATACGATTCTCCGGCGAGGATCTCGTGCCCTGGAATCCGTCGCGCAACTGTTCGGCGTGACGCAACTGATACGGCTCGATCCAGTGGTTCAGGAAGCGGTCGTACACGGGGCGGCAGGCGATCAGCGGAAGCAGGCTGTCGCCCGCGTGCCGCGCTCGGTGGTACGCCGGCGACTGTCGGTCCAGGGCGCGGCAGCCCGGGTAGTTCGCCCCGAATACCCCGTCCCGCGGGATCGGATCGAAATACCAGAACTCGGCCGGTGACTGATACTTCCTGGTCAGGTCGCGATCGGCCTGGAGGACCGGCCGCGCCGCCACAGTCGGAAGGTATGCGTACTGCGGAAGTTCGTCCAGCGACAGCTCGCGCTCGACGCGGCCGATGGCGCTGGCATGTGCCGCGGTGTCCGGGCCACTCGGCCGGTCCGGCTCGTCTGCCCGCATCGTTTCGAGTTTGTAGATCGCCATCATCTCGCCGGGCGTCCGGGGCCGCAGTTGTGCGAGCAGCAACCCTCTGCCGCTCGTATTGGGAAGGCCGAGAACGGTTTCGGCTTCGAGGGCGGCGGCGGAGAAAGCAGCGAGCGTACTGAGCCGGGGCCCGCGCTCGGCCAGCCAATTCAGTTGCCATTCCCAGTAATCAGGGCTGTCGATCCAGGCGGGGCCATGCGGTTCGCCTGCCGCGATCCGCATCAGATCATCGATGTAGGCGAAGCTCGGGTCCAAACCGAGTAGTTCCGCTGCGAGCCGGTGGGGTTCGGGTACATACAGGGTCGGCCTGCTGCCGATGGGATCTGTCGGCCGCGATCCGATCTCATCCGGCGATCGGACGCTCGGGAGGTCGGGTGATTGCTCGGTGTTACGAGGCTGATCATGCGGCGCGTCGAGAGCGTCTCGATCCTTGTCGACCGTGATCGCGACCGGCTCGGACCACGGAGTACGCGCATGCGGGTTTACCTGTGGTTCAGCTTCCTCGGCAGCTTCTGTCGCCCGGCTACGGTCGAGCGCATCGGCCTCGGGTATGTCCGGTCGGTTGTGGAAGAAGACGCCGCCGTGTTGGAGTGAGGTGAGGCGTTGTCGTCGTCTGGGGGTGGGTTTGTTGTCCATGGCGTCGTCGAGTTGTGCCATGGCGGTGCGGTGTTCGGCGAGGATGGTGTCGGCGATGCGGAGTAGGTGTTGTGTGGCGGCTTCGGGGTCGGTGGGTTGTTGTTCTCGCTCGGCGCGGGCGTGAGCTTTGGCGGCGAGGTCGCGCGCTAGACGAGGATCGCCGAGTTGGGCCATGAGGTGGTGGTAGACCCGGCTGTTCTCGGCCGAGTGCGCCGGTTCGTCCGAAATCTCGGTGGGCCGGGCCGGATTCGCTGCGGCGCGCTCCTCGTCGGTTCCTTTCCTCGCAGCCGCGATTGCTTCGTCATCAACGGGTCCGGCTGAACCTGGACCCGCCGTTGCCTGAGCAGGTTCGGCTCGGGGCGTGCCGGACCATCGGCTGTTCCAGGGGGTGTGCGCAGTTCGGCCTGCTGATTCAGTTGTGTCGGACGACGGCCGCGCCCCGATGGTGGGTTCGGTCGATGTCATGCCGCGTCGTTCGGCCTCGGCCGCGGCCAGCTCGCTGATGTTGCGGTGGACTATCACTTCGCCCTCGGTCGGTGTCAGGACGTCGACCTCGGCAGCCACCACCGATTCTGCCTCGGCCTCGTCCGGCACGAGAGCGCCGTCCTCCTCGCGGATGCCGTACGAACTGAATTGCTCTGCCCACCATGCCCGCAAAGCTCGGACGTCGTCGGAGCCGTAGCTCTCCTCGAAATGCCGACTGACCACCTCGTGGGCGCTCGGCGCGTCGACGGGCAGGAGCCGGCGCAGTGCATGCGCCAATTCGTGGATGGCCAGGCAGAAGTACACCCGCGCGAGATCGACTCGCAGCCGTCCGGCAGCCACCTGCCGTATCGCCTCGGCATGCATTCGAACCGGTGCCGTCATCCACAATTCGTTGAATTCGATGCCGTCGAAGGAAAATTGGCCGAATACACCGGCATCCTCGGGAATGATCTTGATTTCGGACAAGTCTGCGAGAATCGGGAATCGGGCGATCATGTGCCGGATGCCCGCAATGAGCTCACCGGCGGTGGCCGCAGTGATGCCGGGGTTGTCGAGACCGATGATGTCGATGCCGTGGTCGGCTCGTAGCGTTGCGGCCATAGCCGACTTGGCCCGTTGTTCGGCCGGCGTCACAGGGCGGTACTCGGTCGTGAGTTGCGCTCGGTCCCTGTCCTTCAGGGCTTGGCGCTGCGGCGCGACCTCGGTCAGCAGGTCGTGAAGCACCTGCTCTCCGACGGACGTGTCCCGGGGATCGTGCTCCATGGCCGCGAAGGCTCCCGCCAGCGCGGCCGCTGCATCCAATCTGCCTTTCCCGTTGGGCCCGTAGTCGCGGAATTGGCTGTTCGACCAGGCGAATGCCTCACGCGGAGACCACCGTGTCGGCCCTTGATGACTGCTCTCATGGTGGTCGACAAGCGTCAACTTGGCTTCCCGTTGTGCGGACAGCCGAGTCGCGACATTGAGTGCGTAGCCGAACTCACGTCGGACCAGCCCGAGGACCGGCTCCTCGACGGCCCCCACTGCCCGCCCGCTGTCGATCAGCGCGGCCCATCCCGAAGCGAAGAGCTCGCGGTCGGTTGCGACGGCCTCGGATACCGTGATGGACCGCGTGTACGGGTAACTCGTGTCGGTTCCGTCGACGTGGTCGCTCACGGCGAGCGGACGCGTACCCGGGATGGGGCCGAATCCGATCCGCAGCAGTTGGACGTACGGGTATTTCGTCAACAGTTGGTCTATCGCCCGAGCGAGCTCGCGGGCGACTTCCACTGTGATCCCGGGTAAGTCGAATCCGAACATGCGGACCGCGTGTCTGCGCCACAACTCGGCGGCGACTGCGGCGCCGGTCGCGCAGGACTCGAACGGGTCGGCCGCGGTCCGATCGATAGCGCCGGTCGCGACCACCGCATCGCGTGCCGCGCGAGCCAAGCGCCGATGTTGCTCACGCAGTTTTTCCGGGTAGCCGGGATCGTCGAACGGCAGTCGCTGTTCCGCGGTGGCGATGCGCCAATGGCGTTGAAGCCGCCCATTGTGAATTCGGCTACTCAGGTCGTCGACGAAGTCGTCGGTCGAGACATCTGTCCCGGAGTTCACCGCCGCGAGCACGATCGGCACCGCGATCTCCGCCAGTCGCACATATTCGGACAGCATGTCGTTCGGAAGATCGTGGAAGTCCGTGGTGGCCCGCGAAATTCGGGTGCTGCCGTCGTGTGCTTCGATCCAGGACGAGTCGGTCGTCGTGTCGAGCACGGCGCCGTATCCAGCGTCTTCAGGTGGTTCAGCGGCCGCAACCGCGTACAGCCGAGCTGCCGATCCGACGACCAGCGCACGCGGAGGGAGTGTGGGAACGTGGCTGCTCGGTTCTTCGGATCGGGACTCGGAAACGTGCTTCCCCTCCTCGTCCACCTGGCCGGGCGCTTCTCCGGCATCGCGCCGCACGGAGTTCGCTGTCGATGTGGTCGCCGCGGCCCGGTCGGCCTCCGGCGGTGCGGGTGGGTCGGATTTCCGGTCGGGGCCTGTGCGCGCGTTGGGTTCGTGGGGGTCGTCCGGGTTTACGGCGGTGACAATTTCGGGAGCGAAGCGGTTGCCCGACAGCTTTCCGATCCAAGATTCACCGGAGGGCGTCGTGCGAGCGCGACCCGGCCGCGATCGCCGAGTCCAAGAGGCAAATCCGTCGCCTTGTGGAGGTGTGGACGAAGGAGTCGCCGGTTTCTCGGAATCGTCGGGTGATCCGGTGATTTCGTGGGAGGCGTGCCGGATGACGACCTCACTGTCGGCGGGCCGGCTGAGCGGCGTGAGCACACCGCCGACGCGGCGGTACTTCGCCGTGTAGGCGAAATCCGCTCTCCGATAGCGGGATCGCCATTCGGTGTAGGGCCTGATGCGGTGGCGTCCGCCGTCGATGAGGGTGTCGTAGACGAAGACCTTGCCCTCGATCTTGTTGAGCAGGTAGGCGTGGGCGCGATTGCGGCTGCCGTCCTCCTCTACCGTGCCGACAACGACGACGACAGTATCGAGCTGAGGGTCGGCGACCAAGTCGTCGTATGCCGAGCGCATCGGGTCGTCGAGTGTGTTGTCGGGGTCGGCCCACAGCAGCCCGGCGGCGATGCCGCGTTCCAGGCCCATGGCATTGATCGCGCCGTTCGGATCGACCACGGCGGTGTCCAGCCCGAGCATGAGCAGCATGCGCGTGATCCAGGGGACGCAATCGAGGACTTGAGATGGAAGATCTCCGGTCGCGTTGTGCGAGTCCGGCGGGTGATGGGTCGACGAGTGTGCGTCGTTGTCCTCGAAGTCGGACGCGGGGCGGGTCAGGTCGAACCAGGTGACCTGGCGCCACGGCCCGGCCGGTTCGTCGAGGATGCGCACACCGGCCCGGAGGAACGTCGAACCGTCCGGTGCCGCAACGGATTCCGGAGGCGTAATGGACTTCTCGTCGTCGACGGCAACCACATCGACGCGCACCCGGTCGGCGGTGTTCTCGGCCACCATCGATACCGGGCCGACGAGTGCGCCCAGCATCAGTCGCAGCGCCGAGAGGATCGAGTCCCGGGCGACGGTTGCGGCGCCCGGCGGCCAGTCGCGGATCTGCGAAAGCAACCACTCGCCGGCCTGCGCGAGATCAGTCGCCGATTCCGATGTGCGAGCGGTCGTTCGAAGAGCAATTGTGTTGCCGGGCGTTGCCGCTATCGGCTCCGGGGCCGGCGGTCGCGCACCGGGGCGATCCTCGGTGGGTACGTCCTCGACCCAAGCGCCACCGGATTCCGCCAGCCACGCTCTCAGCCGCGAGTGCACCGCCGCCAGTGCCGCGGCGGTCCGCACTCGGTCGCTGCCGAGGCGCACCGATTCCCAGCGCGCGGTCACGCCCGAATCGGCCGTGATGAATTCAACCGTGAAGGTAGCCGGTTCGCAGCGCGGCACGAGGAGTTCAGCGGTGACCGCGACGCCGTCGACAGAGCGCGTGATTCCGGTGACCTGCACCGCTACCGAGCGTCGGCGGCCCCAGGGCGCACGAGTGACGAAATAGCCGGAAAGCAGCGGCGCCGAGTTCGTACCCAGTGCTTGCAGCACGGCGGCTGCGGCCGGCGGCGTGCCGCTGTCGTTCCACAGCGATTCCGTGCGATTTCCGGCCGCCGGGGCGCACCGGGACAGATCGGCCCCCGCAGTGTGGAGTGCGTCCAGAACCTGTGCCTGTCCGCGGTAGTCGAGGGCGCGGCTCGGCGACATGACCGGCGAGAGGTCGATCGCGGTGATCGCGCCATGGATGCGCCAGTTACCCATCCCGGCGATGTCGCCGAGCGAACCGCCCTGCGCGAGATACGCCTCGAGCACGTCTGCCTGCCAGCCTGCAGCGGTGATGAACTCGCCGGACGTGGTGAGCAGAAAGCCCTGCGAGCCGAGGGTGTCGATCGCTGCACCGTCCGCGCGGACCGGACGGCCGCGCCGGTCGATATGCAGTCGTACCAGGTCGAGATCGACGGCACCGCGCCCGGGGACGTAGCCGGGTAGCGACATCGGGGTGTACTCGGCGCGGCTCGGCGGCGGCGCCTCCTCGCCCGCATCGATGTCGGCGATGATGTTCTCCGGCGGGTTGAACCCTGCGAAATCGACACCTGAGCGGGCCAGCCAGGGCGCGATTCGATCACGGTGAAAAGATTCGATCGCCGAGCCCACGAATTGGTTGTCGGAACTGTCCTCGCGCACGTAATAGGCGATGGTGGCATCGCGCCCATGAAGCAGGTGCAGGGATATTTGCCCGGGCGTCGCGTTCCCGCGCAGCGAACCGACCGCCAGTTCCACGACCAGACCGGTGTCGGTGGCGTGCCAGTCGGTGATGTCGACCCAGTGATCGGTCGAGGCGCCGGAGAACAGAGTGTCGACCGCCGGATCGCCGTCGAAGACGCCGAGTCCCCGGCGCTCGATCAACTGCTCGACAGTGGGTACCCGAGTCTCGGGTATCCACAGATAGCCCGCTGTCCCGTTCCTGACGGTCAGATTCTCGGCCGGAACTCGATGCGACAGTTCGAACATCGCCTGCGCCGCGAACCGCGCACTCAGTGCCGATCGGGACCCGGCGTTCGCAATGAGGCCGCTGCCGAGCTCGACCTCGATCCGGCGGCCGTCCACGACCTGCCAGGCGCCGAACGCGAACGGTACCTGTCGTGGGTCCGGGAACGAACTCCACAACAGCCAATGCTTGGCCGGAGTGGAGCGGATCGTATTGCCGACGAAGAAGAACTGCTCCCAGCCGCCGGAGTTGTATGGGTTACCGTCCTCGTCGCACAACACCCCCTCGGCGTCGAAATGCAGATCGTGATAGCGGATCCGACGCCCTTCTTCAGGGTGGTAGGAGGACTGGTCTTCCATCTCGACCGTCACGTAGGCGGCCCGCCGAGCGGGGCCTCCCGGATCACCGGGCACCGGAGTCGAAGATTCGGACCGGTCTTCCGGGCGGCGCCCGATCGGGGTGTCGCGCTCGGTGTGGACGCGGGAGTCGCCGACGACGTCGGTTGTGTCGACCTCTTGCACCAGGGTGTGTTCGTCCGCGTCGGGGCCGAAGTACGCCGTGGTGGCTCCTGAACCGGAATCATTCTCGGCAACAACGACATGCGACTCCGCCAGCCACGGATCGATCAGTTCCGAACGCAGCTGCGCCCAGGCTGCAGCGACCTCGGTGGCAGCGGGTGACGAGGTGGGCTCGATGAAGGCGGCGGTGATGGTGTCGCCGTGCCGGGTGAGAGTCATCGTGAATTCGACTCTGCCGCCGTTCATCGAAGTGACGGGTAAGGCGATCGACAGCTGTGCCGGCGCCGATTCGACCACGGTGGGGTACACCCAGAATCGGGTTGTGGCACAAGCGAAGACCGACTCAGGATGCGCGTAGGGCTCGGTCATGAGCTCCATGGCCGAATGCATCGGCGCGGGTAAGCGGAAGATGCTGCCATGGAATGTGCCACTGAGGTTCATCGCGGTGAGGTCCACTCCGTGCTCGGCGAGCCAGTGGAGCGTCTGCATGACGAATTTCATGCGCTCCTCGAGCGTGTCCGGGAACGCCCGGCTGGTCAGAAGCGCCTCCTGCGGAACACCGTTGACCATTCGGCCCCAGAGCCCGGCCCCGATCGGAGCGTCGGCGGGATCGGCATAGGTGCTGAACAGGATTTCGTGCGGATGGACGAAGTCGTAGGAATCGTCGTCGTCGTCCAATTCCGGGAAGTCGTCTGCCCCGGCGACCCGGAAATCGTCCGGCTCGACGCCGATCAGAAAGAATTCGTAGTCATCGCTGTTGTGCGGCGTCCCGTCCCAGTCGCAAAACAGGCCGTTCCGGATAATCAGCTTCCGTACTCGCGTATTCTCCGCGAGCCTCGGCTGGTACGCATCGGGTGAAACGGGCGTCGCCACAGCGTATTCCGGCCGTGCCGCTTCGCCACGCGGCCCGTTGATGGAATTGCCCGGCAACGGCCGGTCGGGATCGCCGGAGGGGGCGTGCAGCGCCTCCAGCCTCCCCCTTGTCGTGGTGAGATAGGAAACGAAGGTTTCCTTCGGATCCGATTCGATGTATCCGGGTTTCCAGTCCCGGTAGGGACGGATGCCGGGAGAGGGCAGCAGTGAGTCGAAGACGAAGAGTTCTCCCTCGATATCGAGCAGAAGATAGGCGTGATCGGTGCCCTCCTTGCCGACGACCACCACCGCACCGTCAGCAGGATGGTCGGGGTCGTAAACGTTGTCGGCGATGCTGCGCAGCGGATCGGCCGGGCCGAATTCATCGGCTGCGGGCTCGGTAACGATGTCGTGGGCCGGAACGAGCGTGAGCTCCGCATGGATGCCACGTTCGAGCGAGTGCGGGTCGTCGGCATTCAGCGGGAGCTCGGGGGCCTCCTCGAGGCCGACCGCCCTGGTGAGCCGTGAGACATAGGGGACGCACGCCCGGAGCAACGCGGTGATTTTCCGGATCTTGCGCCGCGCGCTGCCGAGGTGGTCTTCCACCGTATGCGGACTGACACCCAACTGCTCGGCGATCTCCCGCTTCGACAGACCTTGTTCGGACAATGCGAGAATGTGACTCTCGCGGTTTGTCAGCCGCGCTCGGCGAGATGCGTCCGGCTGCTCCGTGACCGGAGACGGCGCTCGTCCCGGCCGGGGGTGTGCGGAATGCCCGGCCGGTGAGATGTCATCGAGCAGGCCCGAGCGACGGGCGATCTCGACGATCTCGGCGCGACCTTCGCCGTGGAGTTCGCGGGTCACATCGGCTACCAGGGACTTCAACGAGTCTACCGAAACGCCCAGCTCGGCAGCGATCTCCCGATAAGTCAGGTCCTGTGCGAGCAAACGGACGAGTCTCCGTTGGTACGGCGTCAGACGGAAATCCCTGGTCGGTCGGGCGGATGGTTTGCCCGACCAGTTGTCGAGGATCCGCCAAGGCTGGTGACCGGTGGGTGCCACCGGGAGGGAAACGGTGACGCCATGGCGTTCGGCGAGCAGAATGGCGAGATCCCGTGCGGTTGACCACAGTTCGAGCGGTTCGGTCATCGGATCCGTGGGAATGTCGTGCGGCGCCGTCGAATCGCGCCGCGCCGGCCAGAACCTGGCGAGCCGTAACTGTCGATTGAGGGAGAGTGCGGCGCGCAGCTGGCGCACTTCGTGGGTGGAGACATTCGCCAGTGTCAGTGCGAGTGTGTCGTCTCCGGACATTCCGGCGCCGCGCAGCACGAAATCTGTCAAGTGCCGCAAGAATTCGGCGGCCGGCCGGTGTTCGGCGATCACATTGCGCGCGACGAGATCCACCCGTTCCGTCACCGTCCGGCCACCCGTCTCGGCCCCGCGCGCCGCCCGCGCACACACTTCCGCGACAATCTGCGATCCCGACGCGGCGCCGACAGTTCTGGTAGCCAGGTCGAAAATTCTGTCGGCGAAGTGGTTTCGGAGCGTATCGGCGGTGATGGGCCAGCTGTCTCGGCGGGTGACAGTCGGTCGGCCCCTGACGACGACGAGATAGCCTTCGTCGCGTAGCTGCCGGTACGCGTCTCGGACCGTGTACGCCTGTATCTTTTCGGGGTTCAGTTGCCGCATCAACAGCCGGGCCGAGGGCAAGGCCCGCCCCGCAACCACGTCGCCCGACAGTATCGCGTGACGCAGTTGATGCACGAGCAATCGGCGCCACTCCGGCTGCCCGGCTTCACGGCCGTCGGTGGCCTCCTCGACCATCCGCAGAATATCGACAATCGCCCGAATATCCTCGCCGGAATCCGGCAGCGCGTCCACGAGTTCCGGCATCGTGTACGTGGCAACGATCGCCTCCTCACGGGAGTGCACACCGAGTTTGACGAAGATCCGGTTGCGATAGGTGACCGCGGTTTGCCGGGTCGTGTTCAGCTCGGCCGCGATTTGATCGTCGGTGCGACCGGAGATGATCAGGCCCAGGGTCCGGAGCTCCTGCGTGCTGAGGCGCACAGCGGTGCCGCGAGTGCCTGAGTGGGACTTCCAGTCGTCGGCATTGACATCCAGCCATCCCGCGCGAATGGCGGCGCCCACCATTCCGGCGCGGTCTCCGATGCGGATCCTTTGCCCGAGGGCGCGCAGGCGCTTGTTCACCGCGTCCTTCCCGACGGGCACACCACGTATGGCGGTGAGCGCGTCGGCGACCGCACGGTTCGACAATCCGGTGGCTACCAGGAGCAGCATGGTGTGCTCGTCGGGCGACAAGGCCGGTGTCTGCTCGGGTACCGCCGAAAGTTCGGTGATGTCCAGCAAGCCGTGGCGGACCGCCTCCGGCACCACGGATGCGCGCTTCGTGACATTGAGGGCCTGCAAGAGCTGTGAGTAGGTCCTGCGCCCCGTGGCCCGCGACCAGCCGGTCTGTTCGATGACTCCGGACCACGACACGCCACGGGCGATCAGCCTGAGAAGCGTCTGCTGTCGTTCTCGCGATGGATCGCTTGCCATAGGGGTCCCGTTCCGGGCCAGTGATCCGGCCAGCCGGCGCAGCGCACCGGCCTCAGCCGTCCGCACTGCCTGGGGCGTCAGCGCCGAGGCCGCCCAACCCCGCGCGTTCAAGGTGTCCGCTACCTCGTTGTGCGCCAGGCCCTGTTGATAGCGCAGTGTCAGGATGCGTCGCTGAATCGGGCTCAGGGCGCGGAAGTGCTCGTCGAACTGCGATGGGATGGCTCGAGAGAACGATTCGGCGAGAGGGTCCGAGTCGTCGGCATCCTCCAGCTCTCGGTACGCGGTGGCGAGGTCGTCGCGCAACCGGCCGCTTTCCGTCACGGTGTACTGCCTGCGGGTGCTCGGCGGCGGCGGATTCGCCGGGTCCTCCGAGGGTCTGCTGCCGACCGGTGAGCGTTCGTCTCGACGTCGGGCGTTCGACCCGTTTCCGGCAGCATCCAATCGCGCCAGCATCTCCGCGTACAGGCCCGGGTCTGCACTCGAGTTGATTTCGTCCTGCGTGGCCTGCGAAACGGGGGGGCGCTGCGGCAGTTTCTCGGCGTCGGGCGCTTCCGCGCTGAGACGGGGGACGAGGTTGCCGTCGCGGTCGAACTCGATGGTCCGGAACAGACGCTGTTTCGGTCCCAGCTTCTTGATGTATTTCTCTTGCTCGCGGCGCCAGTCGTCGAATCCTTCGGCTTTGTTCAGCAAGGTGCGGCGGTTGCGCAGATCCTTGGGTCCGTGGTCGTTGTCGGTGTTGCCGTCCCGGGACGCCGCCAGGTCGACGACGACCAGATTCGGCTTGTCGACCGAGGTGCTGTCGTTGACCAGCAGCACCATGTGGTCGTCGGCTTCGATGCTGGTGCCCGCGGCGTAGGTGTCTTTCCATTTGTAGACCAGGACGGTGATACCGCCGGGCCGGGATCTCAGCGATTCGGCCACCTCGTCCAACGATCCGGCACGCTGGAGCTCGGCGCCGAATGTGTCGCGCACCGTGTTGCTGTCGTGGCCCCGGAGCTTGAAGTCCGGCATCCGGAAGCGATTGGCCTTGTCGGGGCACAACACTCGCATGCCGGTGACTGCGTTGTTGACACAGTTGTTGGGGCTGAGGCGGTGGATCTCGAACACCGCGTCGAACAACGCGGCGACGGCCAGATACCGGGAGGCGGCGGCAACGATGTCGTCGGTTGTGGCCGCATCGGGGTTGTGGGGCGGCGCTGCGGTCTGGTTGGGGCCTGTATCCGGGGCGTCGGCGTTCTGGGTGTCGGCGTCCTGGTCGGGTGTGTCTGCGCGGGTCCGATCTGTGGGCGAATCGGTGGTGTGACCGGTGCCGGTGTCTGTGACGGTGGCCGATGAGATGGCGCCGGTCAGCTGATCGCCGACTGCTTCGCCGAGGATGTCGCGGGCGATGATCGGGGTAATGCCGGCGGCCGGGTAGCCCAGCGCCGCTGCGAGGGCATCGCGTGCCTGAGTGTGCAGCGGGTCGAGGGTGCGCAGGCCTTCGGCGCCCTCGAGGTCTGCTATCGGTATTCCGAGTTCGGCGGCAAGGTCCCGGCGCAACGTCCCCGGTTGGATCAGCGCGTCCGCGGCGCTCTGCCCCTCCCGCGTACTGGCTGCAGCGGGGGCGGTGGACATGACGTGGTGCTGTAGCGCCACGGCTGTGGCGGGCGCGATACCGGCCCGGTCGAGTAGTTCACGAATCGGGTCGGTGGCACCGTCGCGTTCGAGTTCGGCGATCCGGTCGGCGACGGCCGCAGCCGGGATTCCCAGCAGTCCGGCCAGGCGCGCCGCCGGGTCGGAGTCGGGTTGGTCGTAGAGCCCGGTATCGGCTTCGGCGAGCGCCAGGTAGGCGTTGCCGGTCGAGACGGCGTGATGGCGGACGAACTCGGCAGTCGAGTGCCGCAGCGCCCGCTGCTGCAGTTCGGGCACCAGCTCACGGACGGCTCGTCGCGCCGCCACCAGCGCGTCATGGTTCTGGGGGGTGGGGTCGGTCGCGTGCGCGGCCACCGCCTTCTCGTAGACGACAACGGTCTCCCGTACCCCGCGCAGGTGCATGGCATTGCGGATCAGCGCGTCCTGTGCCGACATCACCACCTGCGCGCTGCCGCGCTGCCCGTTCCGTGCGGTGCGGTTCTTGGCCTGTTCGTGGATGTAGGACTGCTCCGGGGCCTCCGTCATCCAGACGTGCATGCCGCCCTTGGCCTTCACCGCCTCCGACACCGAGATGTCGACCCCGCGCTGGCCCTGCCGGTTGATCACCAGGATCTTGCCCTGCTCACCGGCCTCGTCGAACACCTTCTGCAACTGGGCTTCCCAGTCCGCGCCCCAGACGATGATCCGTTTGGCGTCCACCGCTTCGATCGCGTCTCTCGGCACGCCCGCGCGCACCAGCGCCTCGACCTGACGGGCGACCAAATCGTTGCGGTGACAGAGGATCTCCTGAAACCGGCCCTTGCCGTCGGCTCGCATCTCGTTCGCGTATTCGGCGATCGTGCGCAGTTTGGCGTGTGTGCTCTCGACCACATCGTGCTGGCCCTCCACCAGCTGATGGGTCTGCGACCGCCCGACCTCGTGCGCCGGCTCCAGGTTGTAGATCTTCTGCAGCACCGGGTTCAGGTCGGTGAGAGTGCCGGACGCACCTGTCACTTCATCGAAGAAGGATTCGCTTCCGACACGGTAGATTTCGACCGAATCGATACGCTTGGCGGACTCGGCATCCGCGCGCACGACGATCCGATGCTCCTCGGCGCTCTCCCTGCGGCTCTCGGCCGCGCGGATCTCCTTGGCCTCGATGGCCTGCGCGAGGCTCGCCTTACCCGGCTCCGCGCTCCACCGTGATTCGCTCGAGGTCTTCGGGTTGCGTTGCAGCCCATGTTCGGCCTGATCGATGATGACGATCTTGCCCGTGTCCATTTCGTAGTGGACACCCTTACGGACGAGGAACTCTGCGTGGGCCGCGGTCTCCAGCCGGGAGGCCCCCATTCCATCCAGCCAGTCTTGTCCGCCGGGCAGCGCCTCGACCTTCGCCCGCCCCTCGGGGGTCAGCTCGGGTTGACCGTCGTACCAGTACATGACCTCCGGTGTGCCGTCGGCCTGCATGCCGATTTCCTCGGCTATTCGCCTGAGGCCGAAATCGTCGTGCGTCAGCGACCCGTCCGCCAGTGCCTTGGTGAGAAAGTCGTGTGCGCCGAACACCTGCTGGGCCGTGACCTCCGGCGCCGCCTGCTCGGCACCTTCCGACCGGAGGAACTGCCGTTCGCCCCGGTCGATGATGCCGTCCATCTCGTCGATCAGCGCATGGCGCGGTGGCTTGATACCGGCGTTGCACAGATGCCCGACTGTCTCGCCGGTCGCGACCACGATCGCAGGCCGCCCCTTCGTGATCGGCCCGAAACCGTTCTGCTGATCGGCGCGGAACACGTCGATCCCGAATGTGCCCAGCACATTCTGCATGTCGGCGAATTCCTCATCGCCGGTCAACAGCTTCCGATACGTGCTGACTTCGCGATTGGCCAGTCCATCGGTGGTGGTCACGAGCAGAACCGAGCCGTGTTGCACCGCACGTTGGATTGCGCCGGCCATGAATACCAGCGATTTGCCCTCGCCGGGTTTCATTTCCACCGGACGCGATTTCATCGCGTAGACGGCTTCCGCCTGTTCGACCCGCAACACCATTCCGCCGGGCACTTTCTCGCTGATGGTGCCGCGCCGGATGATCTCCATCGTCGCCAGCAACGACTGGTGCTCGTCGCCGCTGTGCAGGCCGGCCATCAGCACGTCGTCCGGAAGGTTGGACAGGCGTTGACCTTCCGGAACATGCTCGGCGGAGGCCTGGTGGAAGTCGATCAGCAGATCGACCGCCTTGTCGCGGTCGCTGCGCGGCATACCGGCGGCGTCGGCGAGACTGTCGTGATCGGCCGACGGAACGCTCTGCTCGTCGTGCACCGACGACGAATGTTCTTCCACGGCAGGTGTTTCGGTGCCGTCCGCCTCGGTCCGGCCGGAGCCTTCGGGTCTTTCCTGACCGGACTGCTCGGCAGTCTCCTCTCGCTGCGGGGTCGCATGCTCTTCGCCACTCGACGATCCGGGTTCGCCACGAGCACTGGACGATCCGGGTTCGCCGCGAGCACTGGACGATCCGGGTTCGCCGCGAGCGCCGGGAGTTCCCGCCTCGCCCGCAGCGGCTGGATGGGGTCGTGCCGATGTATGCGTACCGGCACCGTCCGCGACCGCCGTGTGTTCTCCGGCCGGGCTCGGCCCGGCTTTCGCGTGCGCGCTGTTTCCTGTTGGCGCGCTGGCCTTTTCGTGAACCTCGCCGACCGGGCGTGGCGGGGCGCTCGTCGGGAGCTTCGGCGGCGGCGAGGTCTCGCCCACCGCCTCGACCGATCGGGGTGCGGTCGCCTTCCCTGCGGCGACCGGCTTCTCGGCCGGTGGCCGCTCGACCGGAGCCGCCGTCTCGGAATGTGTTCCCGACCGCGCCGCGGCGGCGTCGGAAGATGCGGGACGGATGGGTTGCCCGGGCTGTCGACCACCGGCTCCGTCGGCCGCGATCGTTGGGCCCTGCTCGCGTGAGGGTGGTTCCGCGGCCCCGGTCTTTTCCGTGGTTCCGCCACGCTCACCTGCGGTCTTCGTGGTCTCCGCGGTCGAGCCCCAGGCCTTCTGCGCGTCCGCCCACGCCCGTTTCGATTCCGCCGACACCTCGACCGGTCGCCGAGGTGTCGCGGCTTTCCCGTCGTGCCCTGCCGAGATCGCGTCGGGCGGTGTGAATGTCGCGCCGCCGTCGATCGCCGACGGATGGGCTCCGCTGCGGGAATACACGCCCCCGGCGAATGCGCCGTTGAGCAGCGGCGCGAGCACCTGGTCGTAATGCCGCGGCCAACCAGCCACCAGCGACGCCGCACCCAAACCCGATATCGCGCCGGCGGTACCGTGCACCAGGCCCAAGGCCAAGCGACTGCTGCCGATCCGGGGGAACACCATCGGCGCGAACTTGCCGGCGACCATGCCGCCCACCGCTCCACCCGCGCCGGCCAAGGCGGCGACTTCGATCGAATTCAGATCGATTCCGGTCGGATTCGCGCCGTCCGATCCGATGATGTCGGCGGTGCGATCGCCGGTGGCGACCTGCAGCGCCTGCACACCCGCGTCGACGCCTACGGGCAGCGCGGCCGCCTTGCCCAGCATGGTGACGAACTGCAGGGGCCCCATGCTGCTCAGCCGTGCAGCCGCCTCCGCGCCGCCCGTCGCAATTGCCCGCTCCATACTCGTGCGCATCACGGCAGCCTCGGCGCGTCCCTCGGCCAGCACGGTCTCCACGGCCGGTGCTGCCGCAATCTGTCCGGCCGGCCCCGCTGCTGCAGCCCCGGCCATCAATCCGTAGATCTTCCATGCCAAGTGGATTCCGAACGCGAACATCACGCACAGCCACTTCTCCGCGTCATTGGCTGCTTGCTGCGCTTGATCGGCCAGGGTGTTCACGTCATCGCCGAGCCGGGCCGCACCCTTTCGGTACGACCGCAATGCCTCGCGCAATTTGTCGGCCAGCTCTCCGGCTGAATCTTCTTGTGCCAAAAGGTCTTCGATATCGGTCGAATGGTTTTCCAGCTCGCGGGCGCGGGCCCGGAACTCTGCAACCATGCGGCGCATCTCGGAAATGTCGGCGCGCGGGAGCTCTCCGCCGAACACCACCATCTCGATCGGAGTCCGCAGGAATCCGGGCAGACTTTCGAAAGTGTTCCGCAGCTCCACGACCGGGCTGAACAGCGAACCGTCCACCGGCACCACCTACACCGGTCGAGACGCCGCGGCGACCAGCACCGCATGGAGCAATCTCGCCTGTATGCCCGCCTCCTCGCCGTGCTGCACCACCTCGGCGAATGCGATGCCGAGCGCCTCACCCACATCGAATTCGCTCGAGGCTGAGGTATTCCCGGCCAGCCCGGCTCGCCAGTCCCGGTAACCGCTCACCACTTCGGCGAGAGTGCGGTCCGGCTGCAGGCGCAGGTATTCCGCGATCAGAACACGTTGCGCCTGCTTGCGCGCTACGCCGCCGCCTGCGGCGTCGAGGGCCCGGCCGAATTCCCGAAGCGTCGCCGGATAGATGTCCGATCGCGCCGGCTCGCCGTCGGGTTCCACGGTGGGGGCGGCTGCCGCCGGCTCTTGCGCGGTGCGCCGGTCGAGCGTCATCGAGCCGGCGGCGTCCTCGATGCCCGGTTCACGACTCCATCGCACCGTGCCGAGTTCGCCGCCGAGCTCCGCCACCGCGACCGAATCCAGACCGATCATCGGATAGTCGGTGAGCACCCGGTCCACCGCCGCCACGAAGTCTCGTATCGGCGGCAGCTGGAGGCCGGGTGTGTCGAACCCGGTCACCTGTACACCGTGGCGCTCGGCCAATGTGCGCGCCAGCCAACCGATCATCGGGTCGGACGCCTGCTGCTGGCGAGAGCGGCGCCGATCACCCGCACGTGCCTTGTCGCGGGACGAGCGGTCGGATCGTGGCGGGGAACCGTGCCGGGGATTTGCCTCCGGCTTGCCGGGAGATCCGGGCTTTCCAGGGCCTTCGGCTCTTCCTGGTGTGCCGGGATGGCGAGGCGGCTGTTGCCCGTCCCACGGAGTATCGCCCCGTTTCGTAGGTCCCGCGCCACTCCCGGACGAGGCGTCCGCAGCTCGCGGCGCGCCGCGCCGGTCGGCCGGAGGTAGCCCCGACGAGGAGGAGGGCGGTGCCGAAACGGATGAGGGCCGGCGACCGGAGTCGCCGGAGGGAGGGCGCCCGTCCCGCCCGGAAGGATCGGACTCCGGCCGGTCCCGATTCCACGGCGAGCGGGACTCCGTCCCGTCCTGTGGGTCGGTCGGAGAACCGTTCGGTGACCGCGAACCACCGGCCGGGGGCTGGTCGGCGCGCTGCGCCCCGCCGGTGGGATGCGCCGGACCGCCGGCGACCGGAGAGTTCCGCGCCGGGGAGACCGCGGCGGGGTTGTACGGGACCTGTGGACCGGCATCGGCTGGCGACGGCCGGCCGGTCGGGGTATCCGGCGCAACCGTGGCCGAACTCCCGGTGCCCGGATCCCGATTCCCCGCGGCGTCGGCCAGCCGGGCGGCGCTGCCGGCATCCTGCGCGTCGAATTCGTTTGCGACACCGATTATTCCGGATGCCGTGCTGTGCAGCCCCTTCTCCATCGCGCGCACGTTGGCGAGCATCTGATCGGCATGCGGTGTGAACTGCTCGGCGAACTGACGGCCCATATAGTCGTCGCCCCAGCTGCCCTGGGCCTGGTCCAGGCAATCCCGTAGTCCGGCATAGGTCTGCCCCACCCGGTCGGCGAGTTCGGCCAGCCGGGCACCCCGTTCGCGCAGGCCGGCCAGGTCCAATCGAAGTTCGCCGCTCATATCCCGCCTCGAGCCGTCACATCCGGTCGCCGACCCGCAGGCGGAACCGTCGCTCGAAGTCGGTCACGAAAACCGACAGCGGCACCGACGAACTCGATCGCTCCACGGCGCCGTCGTCGGCGACATAGAAGACCGCACGGTCCAGGGCGATGTCGTTGTCCGGCACCGGCGATCGCACCATCCAGCCCACGCTGATCCGGTCGGCGCGCAGGGACGACGGAGGATAATCCGCGGTGTCGTACCCTCGCTCGCGGATGTGATCGCGAACCAGTTTCAACGCCTCCGCTTCGCTGATCCCCGCGACCGCGCCGGCCGTCAGATCCGCGAGTGCGAACTGGAACAGCGCACCGGCGACGTCGACCTCGGTCTCGTCACCGACCGCCTGCACGATCGCCTCCCGTGTCACCGCGGCGGCCTGCGCCGCCGACACCAGCAACTCGGCAGCATCCGGCGACGACTGCTCCACCACGTCGGCGACCACTCGCGCCACCGTGTCGGCAGTCCACACCGCGGGCAGCGCCGCCGCGCATTCCGACATCGGAGCGGATCCGCCCCGGTACCACCGCCCCTTCTCCCACCAGTAACAAAACGACAGCATGCCGGTCATCACCCGCGGATCGAGCACCGGGTCGGCCACCCAATCAGGTGCTCCCGCAAACACATTCGGCATCGCGCCACCACCGTTGTAGGCGAGGTCCAACGCGGGGGCCTCCCATACTCCACCCGACAGCACCGCCCGGTCTCCGGGGAGCAGCGTCAACGTCGAACCGCTGTGTCCCGCACTTTCGAAGACGCCCACGGATGGACCGATCCGTGGCCCCCGTTCCGAGCCGGCCGCCACGAAGGCCGAGGCCAGCACCGCCCACCGCGCCCACAGTGTTCGCAGGTCCGGCAACTCGCCGGTCACCGGCACCGCCCGCACGCCCGCACTCCGGTCCGCCCGCATTCCGTCCCAGGCGGCGCGCGGCGGCCTCGACTGGGATTCACCGCGCCCGATGTAAGCCGCCAACCACACCGGCAGCCGGCCGCGCGGATACCTTTCCAGGTCGGCCAGATACGCCTGTGGTGCGAACAGTTGCTCACCGGGAAACGGCTCGGCCCCGTGATCGACGACGACCTCGACGTCCTCCGCGTCGGCGCGCACCACCATCCGCCACCACGGCTCGCTCTCCAGCTCGGCCGAAACCTGCCGGTGCCGGCGCACCGACGCCCACACCTCATCCGACACCTGACACCTGACCGGCCCGTGCCCGTCATCGACCACGAACAACGCCGATTCGGTGACAACGGTCAACGCGAACGATGCCTCCAGCCGCTGCCATCCCGGCGGCGCGAGCTCGCGCAAGCCGGCGGTGATCCGGTCCACCACGTCCGCGAGATCCTCACCCCCGGAACCGCTCACCACACACTCCCCGATCCACGAACCGCCGATACGCGACCACGCTCGCAGCTGCGCACCTCGACCTCGGGAGGAGCAGAAGCAATTTCCACAACCGCCTCGATCTATCGCTCGTCAGGGTCGCACTCGGTTCGAGAATTTCGTACCCCGAGGCCAGCACGCAACCGAGCTGCTATTGCCACCCGTGAAAAGGGGGCCGCATCGGACCGGCGTATGACGCGGCCGCGAGGCATTCGGCGGCGATGGTGATCGCGGCGCGCAGTTCGGCGGAGGGTAGGGCCGCGTAGCCGATCGGGGCGCCGAAGGTGTGCGGTCGATCGGCGTGATGGCGGGCGAGGCCGTCGAGCCGTACCCCGCGATCACGAGCGTGGGCGATCGCGGCTTCCTCGACCGCGGCGGATTCGAGCGGGACGAGCACATGTGATCCGGCATGGTCGCCGACGACATCGAGCCCGCGGGCGCGAAGTTCGGCAACCACGAGTGCCCGGCGCGGCGGCATCTCACGGCGCAGGCGGCGCAGATGACGGGCCAGGTCGCCGTGCCGGGCGAGCTCGGCGAACACCAGCTGACCGGCGGGAGCCGGACAGGTGCCGGTGCTTTCCCGGTGGGCCGTCACGGCGTCCGTGACAGCCCGGGAGGCGACGAGCCAGCCGACGCCGAGCGTGGTGGACAGGATTTTGGAGGTGGTGCCGAGATGGATGACCCGACTCGGGTCGAGGCTCGCCAGCAATGGCAAAGGGGCACTGTCGTAACGCAATTCGCCGTCGTAGTCGTCCTCGATGATCAGCGCGCCGGTACGCCGGGCGAAGTCGATCAGTTCGACGCGGCGGGCGGCGGGCATCCGGGCGCCGAGCGGGAACTGATGGGCCGGGGTGCAGTAGACGGCGCGCACACCGGCGGGAATTCTGTCCACTCGAATGCCCTTGTCGTCCAACGGTATCGGCAGTACCTCGATACCCGCGGCGCGGAAGGCGCCGACCGCGCGGAGGTAGCCGGGATCTTCGACGGCCACGGTGTCGCCGCGGCGCAGCACGGCGTGGGCGAGTTCGCCGACCGCCGAACTGGTGCCGGAGGTGGCGAGGACGACACTGTCGCTGCCGGGAGCGAGGCCGCGATGGCGGAGCAGATGTTCGGTGATCATGGCGAGGTAATCCGGTTCGCCGCCGCGGTCCTTGCGCGCCGACGGCAGCCGGTCACTCGCGGCGCGCCAGGCGCGACGCCAGGCCGCGCGGTCTATCGCCGCCACGCAGGGTGCGCCCGGGGCCAGGTCGAGCAGTTCGCCGACGGCATCCGAAAGAGCGCTCGCCGCAACGGGTTCCGGTACCGATGCCGGTGCGGCGGTGAGGTAGGTGCCCGAGCCGTGCCGTCCCGAGATCCAGCCCTCGGCATGTAATTGGTCGTAGGCGGCGGTGACCACCGTGCGGCTGACGCCCAGGCGTTCGGCCAGAGCGCGGGACGAAGGGAGTCGCTCGCCGCCTCGCAGCCGGCCGGCCGTCGCCGCGGCGCGCAGTTCGTCGGCCACCTGGACCGACAGCGGGCGTGGTGCATCGCGATCGATCGACAGCGGGAGGTCCTCCACGATGCTCCCTTCGGCTCGAATGCCCCACTGCGACGATCGCGCGGCGTCCGCACAAGTGGACTTCCGAAATAGCTCCTGATTGGCCATATGACGATGCCACCCGATCGTAGACCCTGGTCATATGCCAGGAACACCCACGCGCCCGAAGCTCTCGCCGACCCCGCGCAGCACCGTCACCCGCTATCGGGACCGCGCCGCCACCGACCGCTCGGCCCTGGACGAGGTGCTCGATGCCGGACTGATCTGCCATATCGGGGTGACCCTGCACGGCGCGCCCGTCGTGCTGCCGACGGTCTACGGCCGCAGCGCGGACACGCTGTACCTGCACGGATCCACCGGCGCCGGCAACCTGCGCGCCGCCCTCACCGGGGACATCTGTGTCGCGGTGAGTCTGGTCGATGCGATCGTGTACGCCCGTGCGGCCATGCACTTTTCGATGAATTACCGCTCCGCCGTGATCCACGGGCGCCCGGTCGAGGTCACCGACCCCGAGGAGCGGCTACGCGCGTTGCGCGTCATCGTCGACCATTCCGCCCCCGGCGCCTGGGATACCGTGCGCGCGCCCGACAAGAAGGAGCTGGCGGCCACCCTGGTCCTGGCCCTCGACCTCACCGAGGCCTCGGTGAAGATCCGCGCCGGCGATCCCTCCGACGATCCCGCCGACCTGAACAGCGACGCCTGGGCGGGCCTGCTCCCGGTCCGTCAGGTCTTCGGCACTCCGATCCCGGCGCCGGACCTGGTACGCCCGGGCGCCGTCCCGGACCACGTGACGACGCGGATCCTCACCACGCGGTGACCGGTACCTCGAATCGTTCGATCGCCTTCCGTGCGAAATCGACCAGCGCATCGGAGGATTCGATTCGCTCCTGATCCAGGCCCACCAGAGCGAGGGTGTACGTGTGCCCGATCCGGCACAGGTAGGCCGCGAGGCGGGTGCGGGGGAGCGCCGTCGGTTGCAGTCCGGGATGGATGGCCCGGGCGGCTACGCCGGTGCAGCGATGCGGGCCCAGCTGTGCCAGCGAGGCCGGGAGGGTGCCGATGTTCGAGCACAGAATGTCACGTTCGCCCGCACCCCGGGAGAGCCGGTGCGCGACGCGCGCGGGCAGCACCTGCAGCAGTTCCGCGGGCATGCTCGGGGGACCGGACATACGGTATTCGTATGCGGCACGGCACTTCTCACGCAGGGTCGCGGGAGTATCGGTGCGCTCGACCACCACTTCGGTCATGGCCATGTCGTTGTTGACGCGGCGATCGTCGCGGGTATCGACGGGAACGGCGGCGGTTATCGGTGAGTCGGGAAAACCGCTGTCCCACAGCATCTTCGCGACGACGTGGAGGAACAGGCTGTTCGCCGTTCCGCCCCGCCCCGCCGCGGCGAGCTCCCAGTCCGCCGCCGGAAATTGCAGGACCGCATCGGTTGTCGTCGCCGTCTCGGCGCTGCGGCACGCTCCGTCACCGGGTTCCCGTGGCACCCCGTGTCGCAGGGCGCGCGCACTGCCGGACAACACGGTGCTCCACTGCCTGGCCGCATCGGACCAATCCGACTGCGGTGCCGCATAATCCGTGAGCGGCGAGCCGGACAGCGCGTGGTCGACGGCCAGCGCCAGGCCGCGTCCATCGGCGAGGGCATGCGAACACGTCAGTGCCACCACCGAACCGCCCTCGCGCAGCGCCGCCGCGGACAGCCGCCACCCCGGCCCGAATTCCGGATCCAGATCGTAGCCCTGTTCGTCGGCCCAGCTCAGCAGGTCGGCGGCGGCGATACCGCCGCCGGCGATGCGCAACGGATGGGCGCCGTCGTTGCGCCGCCAGTACGGCCGCGCACCCGGAACTCGGGGGCGGACGACGCGGCGGCCGAGGGGGCCGACGCGCAGGGCGGCGTGGATCTGTTCCAGCAGCCGCCTGTCGATCGGGTCGGCGGTGCGCCACAATCCCTGCAGCGCACTGGGAGTGCCGAGACCGCGATGGGCGCGCAGAAAGATCTCGTCGACTACGCTGAGCCGGCCCATCGCCGTTCAGGCCGACGATCCGTGGCGGCCCGCTCCGCCGGCGAACCGCTGCGCGCCCTCGAGCGCACCGTCGGCCAGCGCGGTGAAGCCGTAGCGGAACTCGCGGGCCATCGCCTCCGATTCGTCCAGCCCCCACTGCTCCAGCGCCGACATCCGGTCCGAACGCAGGCAGGTCTGCGGCAGGGCGGCCAGCTCCGCCGCGAGTCGCTCTGCGGCGGAACGGGATTCACCGGGGCCGACGACCCGGTTGACCAGCCCGATCTGCAAAGCCTCGGGTGCGGCGACAGCTCGGCCGGTGAGGATCATGTCCATCGCCCGGCCCGCGCCGACGATGCGCGGTAAGCGCACCGTGCCACCGTCGATCAGCGGGACGCCCCAGCGGCGGCAGAACACACCGAATGTGCTGTCCTGCTCGGCGATCCGCATATCGCACCACAGCGCCAGTTCCAGCCCGCCGGCTACGGCATAGCCGGAGACGGCGGCGATCACCGGCTTGGACAGCGTCATGCGGGTGGGGCCCATGGGGCCGTCGCCGTCCTCGGCCGCCCGGTTGGACTTCTCGGTGCCCAGCGATTTCAGATCCGCCCCGGCGCAGAAGGTACCGCCCGCGCCCCAGAGCACCGCGACCGCCGCGGTGTCGTCGGCATCGAATTCGCGGAACGCGGCGGCCAGCGCCTGTGCGGTCGGTCCGTCGACGGCATTGCGTGCCTCGGGGCGATCCAGGATCACCGTGAAGACCGGCCCGCTGCGCTCGATTCGTACGCTCACGAATTCGACCATACGGCCCGCCCCGGCCCTTGCGTCAAGAAATGAATTTGTGATTCACTTCTTGCGTGGCGTACCGCAGAACCCCCGCCGTGCAGGCGCGACTGGACGCACAGTCGCGCGCGATCGTGCACGCGGCCATGAAGGTGCTCTCGGAGCAGGGCTTCGGCGGGCTGTCGATGGCCACCGTCGCGGCGGAGGCCGGAGTCGCCACGGGAACCGTCTACAAGAGTTTCAGCGGGAAGGCCGAGTTGGTCACCGCTGTGTTCCGGGACGTCGTCACGCGCGAGGTCGCCGCGGTCGCACAGGCCGGGGCGGAGGGCGGCGTCGTCGAGCGCGTCACCGCCGCGGTGGAGACTTTCGCCGGGCGCGCGCTGAAGAATCCCAAACTCGCCTACGTCCTGCTCGCCGAACCCGTGGACGCGAGCGTCGATACCGAACGCCTGCGCTTCCGCAGGGCCTTCGCCGAAACCTTCGAGTCCGCGATCGCCGACGGTGTCGGCGCCGGGCAACTGCCGCCCCAGGACCCGCGCACCACCGCCACCGCCCTGGTCGGCGCCATCGGTGAGGTGCTGGTCGGACCGTTGGCCGAGCAGCTGCAGAGCGAATCCGTGGTGCCCGAACTCGTCGCCTTCGCGCTGCGCGCGCTCGGCGCGCACGAATAGGAGAACTCATATGGCCACCCACGAAGTGTTCAACCAGGTCCCGCCGATCACCCCGTTCGACTTCTCCCGCAACCCGGCCCTGATCGAAGGCCTGCACCGTGAGGGTGCGGGCTGGGCCGAAGCCGAGGTGCGCGAACTGGGCGCGCTGGCAGGAAGTTTCGAGGCGCAGGAGTGGGGCCGGCTGGCCAACGAGTACCCGCCGGTGCTGCACACCCACGACCGCTACGGCAATCGGGTGGACGAGGTGGAGTTCCACCCCTACTGGCACAACCTGATGGACGTCGCCGTACGGCACGGCCTGCACGGCAGCCCCTGGCTCGACGATCGGCCCGGCGCGCACGTCGCCCGCGCCGCGAAGTTCTACACCTGGGGCGTCGCCGATGCCGGACACATGTGTCCCATCTCCATGACCTACGCCGCGGTTCCGGCACTGCGCCACAATCCCGAACTGGCCGCTCGCTTCGAGCCGCTACTCGGTTCGCGCACCTACGATTTCGGCCTGCGTGAGCCCTCGACGAAGGCCGGTCTGATCGCCGGGATGTCGATGACGGAGAAGCAGGGCGGCTCCGACGTGCGGGCCAACACCACCACGGCCACACCGCAATCCGACGGTACCTATCGCATCGTCGGGCACAAGTGGTTCACCTCCGCGCCGATGTCGGATATGTTCCTGACGCTGGCGCAAGCGCCCGGCGGCCTGTCCTGCTTCCTGCTGCCGCGCGTGCTGCCCGACGGCACCCGTAACGCGCTGCGGCTGCAGCGCCTGAAGGACAAGCTGGGCAACAAGTCCAACGCGTCCTCGGAAATCGAGTACGAGAACGCGACAGGCTGGCTGGTCGGCGCCGAGGGCGCGGGTGTGAAGACCATCATCGAGATGGTGAACATGACCCGTCTCGACTGTGTGATCGGCTCCGCGACCGGCATGCGCACCGGCGTGGTCTACGCCGCTCACCACGCCCGGCATCGGGAAGCGTTCGGCGCCAAGCTCGTCGACCAGCCCGCCATGTGCAATGTGCTGGCCGACCTGGTCATCGAATCCGATGCCGCGACGACGGTGATGCTGCGGCTGGCCGGTGCCGCCGACCGCGCGGCGACCGATCCCGCCGAGGCGGCGCTGCGTCGAATCGCATTGGCGGTGACCAAGTATTGGGTCTGCAAGCGCGCCCCCGCACACGCGGCCGAGGCGCTGGAATGCTTCGGCGGCAACGGCTATGTCGAGGAATCCGGTATGCCGCGGCTCTATCGGGAGGCGCCGCTGATGTCGATCTGGGAGGGCTCGGGCAATGTGGCGGCGTTGGACGCCCTGCGCGCCATGGGCCGGCAGCCGGAGACGGTCGAGGCCTACTTCAACGAGGTCTCGCTGGCCCGCGGCGCCAACCACCACCTCGACGACGCGATCGACCGGATCGGCAAGGAGCTCACCGACCTCAGTGATATCGAGTTCCGCGCCCGGCGGGTGATCGAACTGATGGCGTTGGTGTTGCAGGGCGCGCAGCTGGTGCGCCACGGCCATGCCGCCGTGGCGGATGCCTTCTGCGCCAGCCGATTCGGTGGCGACTGGGGAATCGCCTTCGGCACCCTCCCGGTGGGAGTGGATACCGAGGCGATCCTGCAGCGCGCCTTCGTCTGATCCGAATTCGGCTGATCCGGATTCGCCCGATCCGGCTCAGCCCACCGGTTCGCTCGACATCTCCCACGGGGCCTGCGGCAGTACGTCGCCGGTCTCGAGCAGGGACTTGAGGTTGGCCAGCACGGCCGGCCAGCCGCTCGAAATGCCTTGCAGCATCTCCTGATTCGGCAGATTCTCGTGCGTGACGGTGAGCCGGACGATATCGCGGTGCGGTTCGACGAGGAAGGTGACCAGCGACGGCGAGCGGTCGGCGTCGGGCATATCCTCGAAGGTCACCACGAGGCGGTGCGGCGGATCCGATTCGATCACCTCGCCGACGACGTCGACGGCCCCCGAGCCGTCGACGCGACGGTGTTCCCAGCTCGAACCCGGTTGCCAGTCCGACACATTCGCGTGTCCCCAGTATCGGGCGGTGAGATCGGCGTCGGTCAGTGCCTTCCACACCTGGTCGGCGCTGGCACGGATATAGGTGACGTAGACGTAGTTGGGCACGGTGGTGCTCATGGCGCACTCCTCAGCCTGGTTTTTGATGGCCCGGATCGCATCCAGTCGCGGCCTGTCGAAGACGGAGATCCATCGTTGTTCGATGTCGTGGATAGGTGCCGGATTGATGTAGTGCACCCGTTCCCGCCCGCGTCGCAGCACGGTGACCAGTCCCGCTCGCACCAGGATGTCGAGATGCTGCGTCAGTGACTGGCGCGCCATCTCCACCCGCTCGCATAGTTCGCGCAGAGTCTGCCCGTTCTGCGCGCGAAGCCGATCCAGCACCAGCCGCCGCGTCGGGTCGGCCAATGCCTTGAAGACCACGTCCAAATCCGGTTCGGGTTGCACGGGGAAAATTATGCAGGCATTTACCTGCATAAGTCAACGCGTCGGGTGAGCAAGCAGGCGAAGATACGGCGCCGTTGGGCGTTACCGATGTCAGGGCGCGGCGGCGATGGCCAGGCCGATCAGCGCGACCACCTTCAGCAGCTCGAGCCCGATGTACCAGTAGTGCGCCGTCGAGCGCGGTCCGTCCTCACCGGCCAGGACCCGATTCGAACGCCGGGTCAGCGGCGGCCGGACCGCCACCACCTGTATCGCCAGCACGACCGCCGCGCCGATCAGCCATCCCCAGGTCGCCCCGCTCGGGCCTACTACGGCTGCCGAAATCAGCAACAGCACCGCCAAGACGGCCTCGGTGATGTTGAGCGCCTTGAACACCAGCCGACCTATACCCAGCCCGAGGGCGAGCGTCACTCCCGGCGCGCGGAACTTCAGCGGCGCCTCCAGGAAGGAGATGGCCAGCACCATGCCGAGCCACAGCATCGGCAGGAACCACAGCAGATGTTGTGCAACCGAGGTCATATTCCGGACGTTACAACGGGGCATCGGGCCATGGCAGTGCCCTGCTCACATTCCCGGCATGAGATCAATTACGCATCCGGGCGGGGTATTTTCCGTGGTGGTGGGTCAGCGGTGGCCGCGATACCACCGAATCAGCGCATCGGTCGACGAATCCGATTGCGGTGCCGGATCTTCCGCGGAGGTGAGCAGCGGCTCCAGGGCGAGCGCCTGCTGTTTGCCCAGCTCCACGCCCCACTGGTCGAAACTGTCGATTCCCCAGATGGTGCCCTCGACGAAGACCTGATGTTCGTAGAGCGCGATCAACTGCCCGACGACCGACGGGGTGAGCTGTGGGGCCAGGATCGTGGTGGAGGGGCGGTTACCGGGCATCACGCGATGCGGCACCAGGGCCGGATCGAACCCCGGAGTTCCGCCGTCCTCGGCCTCGATCTCCGCCGCCGTGCGCCCGAAGGCCAGCACCTTCGTCTGCGCGAACAGATTGCTCATCAGAATGTCGTGCATGCTGCCGGAGCCGTCGCGCGTCGCGAGATCGTCGGTGGGACGGGCGAATCCGATGAAATCGGCCGGCACCAGCCGGGTGCCCTGATGCAGCAGCTGGTAGAAGGCGTGCTGCCCGTTCGTTCCGGGCTCACCCCAGAAGATCTCGCCGGTCGAGGTCGTCACCGGACTGCCGTCCAGCCGTACCGATTTGCCGTTCGACTCCATGGTCAGCTGCTGCAGATAGGCCGGGAAGCGCGCCAGATCGTTGGAGTACGGCAGCACCGCGCGCGACTGGGCACCGAAGAAATTCGAGTACCAGACCCCGAGCAGGCCGAGCAGGATCGGCGCATTGCGCTCCGGCGGCGCGGAGACGAAATGTTCGTCGACACTGTGCATTCCGGCCAGGAATTCGGCGAACCGCTCCTTCCCGATTACCGCCATCATCGACAGCCCGATCGCGGAATCCACCGAATAACGGCCGCCGACCCAATCCCAGAACTCGAACATATTCGCGGTATCGATACCGAAATCGGCCACCCGCTGCGCGTGGGTGGACACCGCCACGAAATGTTTGGCGACCGCGTCCTCGCCGAGCGCCGCGACCAGCCAGCGCCGCGCCGCGGTGGCGTTGGTGAGCGTCTCCAGCGTCGAAAACGTCTTGGAGGCAACGACGAAGAGAGTGCGCGCCGGATCGAGGCCGTCGAGTTTCGCGGTCAGATCCGCCGGATCGATATTGGAGACGAATCGTGCCGAGATCCCGGCATCCGCGTAGTGCCGCAACGCTTGATACAGCATGGCGGGACCCAGATCCGAGCCGCCGATGCCGATGTTCACCACCGTGGAAATGCGTTCACCGCCGGCGCCGCGCCACTGTCCCGACCGCACCGCATCGGTGAAATCGCCCATCCGGCGCAGGACTTCGTGCACCTGCGCACCCGCGTCGGCGCCGTCGATCATCATCGACGCGCCGGTCGGCAGGCGCAGTGCCACATGTCCCACCGCGCGGTCCTCGGAGGTGTTGATGTGCTCGCCCGCGAACATCGCGTCGCGGCGCCGCGCCACACCCGCCGTCTCCGCCAGATCGAGCAGCAGATCCAGGGTTTCGCGCGTGATGCGGTGCTTGCTGTAGTCGATGTGGAGATCGCCGACCTCGACGGTCAGCTCGCGTCCCCGGTCCGGATCCTCGGCGAAGAATTCGCGCAGATGCCGGTCGGCCACAGCCGAATAGTGATCGTGCAGTTTCCGCCAGGCCGCCGTCGCGGTGATGTCGCTGCTCACTCCCGCGAGATTACAGACCTGTTCCCGTATGCGCAGGGAGTGATGTCGCCGGCTCTCTCGCAGATGGTCACCGCCCACCCGGCAGTTGCCCGCGCCCGCGTCCATCGCGGCCTACCCTGAGCACATGGTGTCGCAAACCGAGTTACTCGAATCCGTCCCCACTCAACTCTGGATCGGCGGGCCGGTGGATGCCACCGGTGGCGCCACCTTCGCGGTCGAGAATCCGGCGACCGGAGAGCCCCTCGCACACGTCGCCGACGCCACGCCCGAGGACGCCGTGCGGGCCCTCGACGCGGCCGTGGCCGCTCAGGACAGCTGGGCGGCGACCCCGGCCCGCGAACGCGGTGAGATCCTGCGCTCGGTCTACGAGCGGATCGTCGAGCGCACCGAGGACTTCGCACTGCTGATGACCCTGGAAATGGGTAAGGCGCTGCCGGAGAGCCGCAACGAGGTGCGCTACGGCGCCGAATTCTTCCGCTGGTTCAGCGAGGAGGCGGTCCGGGTGCACGGCCGCTACCAGACCGCGCCCACCGGCACCGGTCGCATCGTGGTCCACAAGCAGCCGGTCGGACCGTGCCTGGCCATCACCCCCTGGAATTTCCCGCTCGCGATGGGTACCCGCAAGATCGGCCCGGCCCTGGCCGCCGGCTGCACGATGATCGTCAAGCCGGCCTCGGCCACGCCGCTGACCATGCTGCTGCTGGCGAAGCTGTGCAGTGAGGCCGGGCTGCCGGACGGCGTGTTGTCGGTGATCACCTCCAGCCACTCGGGCGCGGTGACCGAGCCGCTGATCAACGATCCGCGGCTGCGCAAACTCACCTTCACCGGCTCGACCGGGGTCGGCAAGAAACTGGTCGAGAAGTCCGCCAACGGCCTGCTGCGCACCTCGATGGAGCTGGGCGGCAACGCCCCGTTCGTGGTCTTCGACGACGCCGACATCGATGCCGCGGTGCAGGGCGCGATGCTGGCGAAGCTGCGCAACGGCGGCGAGGCCTGTACCGCCGCCAACCGGTTCCACGTGCACAACTCGGTCCGCGCGGAGTTCACCGACAAACTCGTCGTCGCCATGCAGGAGGTCAAGCTCGGCCCGGGTGACGACCCGTCGACCACCCTCGGCCCGCTGATCAACCAGGACCAGCTCGACACCGTCAGCGAACTGGTCGAGGACGCGGTCGAACGCGGCGCCGAGGTGCGCATCGGTGGTAAGGCGCCCGGCGGGACCGGGTACTACTACCCGGCGACCGTGCTGTGCGAGGTACCCGAGCAGGCCCGCATTCTCAGCGAGGAGGTGTTCGGCCCGGTCGCGCCGATCGTCGGATTCGATACCGAGGAGGAGGGCCTCGCCGCCGCCAACGACACCGAATTCGGTCTGGTCGCTTACGTGTACACCCGCGATCTGGATCGTGCGCTGCGCATCGCGGAGGGGCTGGAGAGCGGAATGGTCGGCATCAACCGCGGCGTCATCTCCGATCCGGCGGCGCCGTTCGGCGGGGTCAAGGCCTCCGGATTCGGCCGGGAGGGCGGCTTCGAGGGAATCGAGGAGTATCTGTCGACGAAGTACATCGCCCTGCCCTGATCCGGCGGTTCCCGGATACGAAACGGCCGCCCCGGGGGATCGGCACCCGGGGCGGCCTGGGGTCGCGGAGTTCGTCGAGACGATCGCCGCGTGGTCTCGAGGGCTGCCTGTTCGGCAGTCCGGTCAGTGGCCGAGGCGGCTGTAGATCAGTGGCCGAGGCGGCCGCGGCCCAAGCGGAGCAGCAGCATGGCCAGCGTGTGACCTTCCTGGCCCAGTTCGCTGAAGCGCTCCAGCACCTTCATCTCGCGAGAGTGCACCAGGCGCGGGCCACCGTTGGCCATACGGGTGCGGCCGATGATGCGCGAGACCTCGGTGCGCCGCTTGATGGCCGCGAGAATCTCGGCGTCGAGGCGATCGATCTCCTTGCGGAGCTTCTCGATCTCCGCCTCGCTACTCGGCAACGTCGCATCGGAACCGGTCGCGGGCTGATCAATCGGCTCAGTAGAGGTGCTCATACTTTCTTCTCCTCGTGTCAGAACTTCGATCGGCGTGCGGCCCTGCCCCGTTACCGATCTAGTTCCTCCACCGTGAAACAGACCTGTTCGGCCTTGAATTGTCCCCCGTCGAGTGTGCGCTCACGTGCGAAATCGGCGACCACGAATACCTTCGTACGCCTGAACAGCAGAGGTCGTGAGCGCGCTGGTCATGTGGCCAGTCTGCCACGTGGGGCAAGTGAGGCAAAGTTCTCGTCGTTGAGAATGCGTTGAGATCGCGGTCGAGAATGCGCTGAGATCGCGCCGGACTACAGCATGTCGGTGGCCGCCGGTAGCGTGGATGGACGATGGAGACGACGGTGGCGGGAACAGCGGCGGGGACGGCAACGGTGAGTACGGCGGCAACGCGAGGCGCGGTCGGGTCCGCGCAGGCCGAGGGGCAGGCGCAGCGCCTGCTCGAGGGCTTGAATCCGCAGCAGCGGGCGGCGGTCGTGCACGCGGGTTCGCCACTGTTGATCGTGGCCGGCGCCGGCTCCGGGAAGACCGCGGTCCTCACCCGGCGCATCGCCTATCTGCTGGCCGAACGCGGCGTCACGCCCGGGCAGATCCTCGCCATCACGTTCACCAACAAGGCCGCCGCGGAGATGCGCGAGCGCGTGACCGACCTGGTCGGTCCGCGTGCGGCCGCCATGTGGGTGTCCACCTTCCACTCCTCCTGCGTGCGCATCCTGCGCATGCAGGCGAACCTGCTGCCCGGCGCGTTGAACTCGAACTTCTCCATCTACGACGCCGACGACTCGCGCCGCCTGCTGGCGATGATCATTCGCGACCAGAATCTGGATCCGAAGAAGTATTCGCCGCGACTGCTCGCGACCGCGATCTCCAATCTCAAGAACGAGCTCATCGACCCCGAAACGGCCACGGCGGACGCGGAATCCGACGAGACCGAACTGCCCGGCATCGTCGCCCGCGTCTACACCGAATACCAGCGGCGGCTACGCGCGGCCAATGCCTTCGACTTCGACGATCTGATCGGCGAGACGGTCGCGCTTCTGCAGAGCCACCCGCAGGTCGCCGAGTACTACCGCCGTCGCTTCCGGCATGTGCTGGTCGACGAGTACCAGGACACCAACCACGCCCAGTACGTACTGGTGCGTGAGCTGGTCGGCCATCATGTGCGACCGCCGGCCGGCGAACTCGCCGACGCCGACGCGGGTGCCGAGGCCGCAGATCCGGAATTCACACCGGCGCGCCGCGACGATGTGGTGCCGCCCAGCGAACTGTGCGTGGTCGGTGACGCCGACCAGTCCATCTACGCGTTCCGCGGGGCGACCATCCGCAATATCGAGGAATTCGAGCGCGATTTCCCGGACGCGGAAACGATTCTGCTGGAACAGAACTACCGGTCCACCCAGCACATTCTCTCGGCGGCCAATGCGCTCATCTCCCGCAACGAGAATCGGCGCGACAAGAAGTTGTGGACCGATTCCGGCGAGGGTGATCTGATCGTCGGCTACGTCGCCGACAACGAACACGACGAGGCGTCGTTCGTCGCGCGCGAGATCGACCGGCTGGTCGAACAGGGCGACTACAACTACGGCGATGTCGCGGTGTTCTATCGCACCAACAACAATTCGCGCGCGCTGGAAGAGATCTTCATCCGCATGGGCCTGCCCTACAAGGTGGTCGGCGGAGTCCGGTTCTACGAGCGCAAGGAGGTCCGCGATGTGGTCGCCTACCTGCGTGTGCTGGAGAACCCCGACGATGCGGTGAGCCTGCGTCGCATCCTCAACACGCCGCGCCGCGGTATCGGTGACCGCGCCGAGGCCTGTGTGGCGGTGCACGCCGAACAGCGCGATATCGGCTTCGCGGCCGCGCTGCGCGACGCCGCCGACGGCAAGGTGGCCCTGCTGAACACCCGCGCGCAGCGTGCGATCGCCGGCTTCCTCGATCTGCTCGACGAGATCCGCGCCGCGGGCGTTACCGGGGACACCGAATTCCCGGATGTGGGCAATGTCGTCGAGGCGGTGCTGGACAAGACCGGCTACCGCGCCGAACTGGAGGCCTCCGACGATCCGCAGGACGGCGCCCGGCTGGACAATCTGAACGAATTGGTCAGCGTGGCAAGGGAATTCAGTTCCGAGGCGCGCAACAATGTGGAGGCCGCCCGTGAGGAGGGTCTGCTGCCCGAGGCGGCCGACGGCGAGCCGGACCCCGGTTCTCTGGCGGCGTTCCTGGAACGGGTCTCGCTGGTGGCCGATACCGATCAGATCCCGGACGAGGGCTCCGGCGTGGTCACCCTGATGACCCTGCATACCGCGAAGGGGCTGGAGTTCCCGGTGGTGTTCGTGACGGGCTGGGAGGACGGCCAGTTCCCGCATATGCGCGCGCTGGGCGATCCGGCCGAACTGGCCGAGGAACGCCGCCTGGCCTACGTCGGCATCACCCGCGCCCGGAAACGGCTCTACCTGTCCCGTGCGGTGGTGCGGTCCGGGTGGGGACAGGCGGTGTCGAATCCGGAGTCCCGCTTCCTGCAGGAGATTCCGGGCCATCTGATGGATTGGCAGCGTCTGGAGCCGACTCCGCCTTCGGGCGGACGTGGCTTCCGCCGCCGCGGCGAGGACGACGGCCTGGAACGCGATTGGACCCGCGGCGACGGCTGGTCCCAGCAGCGCCCCGGCCTGCGCGACCGCGGTCCCGCCCGGCCCGCGGCCAAACACAACAACTCCGGCCTCGTCCTCGCGGTGGGTGACCGCGTCAGCGACGACAAGTACGGCCTCGGCCGAGTGGTCGCCGCCGAAGGCTTCGGCGCCCTCGCCACGGTCACCATCGACTTCGGCACCGCCGGCAAGATCCGCCTCATCCCGCAGTACAGCCGGACCCTGGTCAAGCTCTGAGCGGCGGTTCCGGCGGACTCGCGCTCAGCGGCGCGCCGGGACCACGGCCTTGACCATGACGAGTTCCACGCGGTCGTCCGAGTCGAGATCGGTGCGCTGGAACCGTTCGGCGTCTTCGCCGGGCCCGGTCTCGAATTCGAATCCGTTACGGCGGTACAGCGCGATGGCGGGCTCGTTGTCGGCGAAGACACCGAGCCGGAGCGTGGTGTAGCCGCATTCGGCAGCCCAGCGCTCGACAGTCGTCAGCAGCAGATCGCCGACGCCCAAACCCCGCGCGGACGGGTCGACCCACATCGAAATCACCCTGGCCGCAGTATCTTCCGGCCCGGGCACCCCGCTGGTTATTCCCACCGGTTCGCCGTGGTGCAACGCCAGCAGATCGCGGGCTCCCGGGATATCCAACCGCGCGCGCCAGCGGTGCTCGCGATCGCCGTCGCCCTGCCATTCCGCCAGCCGGGTCCGGTACGCCCGCGGTGCCCCCGCCAGTGCTGCCAGCCGAACTCGGCGCCAGATGCGCCAGTCCTCAGCGCCGACCACCCTGATTTCGATCATGACGCCGGAGTGACCGCCGCCCGAACCTAGTCGCGTTCGGGGCCGAGGGAGATGCCGCGGGAGGCGAGCCAGGGGAGCGGGTCGATCTTGTCCTGGCCGTTGAGCCACACCTCGAAATGGCAGTGCGGGCCGGTGGAGAAGCCGCGGTTGCCGACGGTGGCGATCTGGTCGCCGGCCAGCACGTGTTGGCCCTCCGAGACGGTGGCGGTGTCGACGTGGCCGTAGACCGTGATGGTGCCGTCGGCGTGCCGCAGGCGGACCCACATGCCGAAACCGGAGGCCGGGCCGGCGCTGATCACCTCGCCGTCCTCGACCGCGTAGATCGGGGTACCGATCGGGGCGGCGATGTCGACACCCAGGTGCTGCACACCCCAGCGGCTACCGAAGCCGGAGGTGAAGGTGCCGTTGGCGAATTTGGAGAACAGGGGACGCAGTTTCGCCGATTCCTGGGCCGCGAGTCCGGCGGCGAATTCCTGGCCGTGCTGCAGGATGTCCTGGAACTGACTGAGATCCGCGACCGGCGCGACATTGAGAACCTGCGGCGATTGCGGATTACCCGCCTGGGTGCTGACCGCCTGGGCCGCGATCTCGTGAACCTGACCGGCGGCGTCGTAGTCGGCCGTCGCATTGTGGTGCTGGCTGCCGGACTCCATTCCGGCCTGTCCGGCGGCGACCACCGCGCCGGCGGCGACCGCCACCACGGCGGCACGGCCCTTGAGCGCGGCCGGTGGGGTCGGCACCCGGTGTGCGCCGCTGAACCGCTTCGGGCCCTCCGCGGTGGCGCCGGCCTCTTCGGCCTCGGCGCCGTCACGCTTCCAGGGGCTGCGCAGCCGGGCCAGGTTGAACGGTTCGTTGCCGGCGGGCTCGTCGTAGCCGTCGGCGGCCTCGTAGTCGGCCTCGTCCTCGGGGTAGTGCACGCCCCGGCTGTCGTCGTAACCGGGATCGGCGGCGGCCCATTCATCGGTCCGCGGCCACTGCGGATCGGCGGTCCAGTCACCGTCGGGCCGGGCCTGGGCGCCCCACGGCTGCCACTGCCCGGAATCGTCCGAACCGGTTGCGCCCCAGGTGTTCTCGGTCGAGTGTGCGGTGGTCGCGGTGAGACCGACGACGGCCGCGCCACCGGACGGCATCCAGCTGTCGGCACGCCCCGGCATACTGCGCACGGGCGCGGCCGCGGGCTCCTCGGAACGGGTACCGGTGTAACCGCCGAAGGATTGGTTACCACCGAAGTATGGATGCTGGTCGAGGGATTCACCGTCGGCGCGGTAACGGCGAGCGGACTGCGGCCGATGCCCGGGTTGTAGGCGACCGTGACTCATCGGCGGACTCCGAGACCGGATAACGCGGGGGAGCCGGATGACGCGGGACGCGCTGCGCCGGTACAACGGCTCGCTACCTGCGGAGCACTGTGCTGCAACAAGCCTGCCGTCCTCCTGATCGGTGCGGTGTACGCGGCCTCATCCGGGTGGGTTCGCCGATGTCTTGTACCAGGTGTTCTACCAGCTGGGTCTTCCGACCGAGTGACGAGTATTCCCGTCACGCCTGTGATCTGGCTGTGACATCGACCGCATCGACGGTAACGAAACGATTGCAGGTGGGCAAGCGCTCCGCTCGATAAGGGGGTACTTGTGAGATTGATCACGTCTGACTCTCGGAATATCTCACATCCCGCTGGGCACGCGAGTGAGAACAGGCAACTACACTATGTAGTAGCCAATGTGGCAATTCGGACCATCGTCCGCCCTACCTGGCGGCGTGTCAGCAAGCTACTCGCCAGTAGCCTTGGCCAGCGGTTTTGCCCGGGCGGATGCCCGCTCGTGACCTGCGCCACTTAGGCTGTATGCGGCTGATTTCGGCGACATCGAACTGATTAGAGTCCGACTCGACCCGCTTCCGACGACGGGCCGCCAACAAAGTCGTTGTCACAACAACGCAGACGAGACGGTGAGTACATGGATCTCTTCGAATATCAGGCGAAGGAACTCTTCGTGAAGCACGGAGTGCCTTCGTCGGAGGGCCGCGTCACGGACTCGGCCGAGGACGCCCGTGCCATCGCGACCGAAATCGGCAAGCCTGTGATGATCAAGTCGCAGGTCAAGGTCGGTGGCCGCGGTAAGGCCGGTGGTGTGAAGTACGCCGCCACCCCGGACGACGCCTTCACCCACGCCTCCAACATCCTGGGCCTGGACATCAAGGGCCACGTGACCAAGAAGATCCTGGTCGCCGAGGCCAAGGACATCGCGGAGGAGTACTACATCTCCTTCCTGCTCGATCGCGCCAACCGCACCTACCTGGCCATGTGCTCGGTCGAGGGCGGTGTGGAGATCGAAGAGGTCGCCGCCACCAAGCCCGACCGCCTGGCCAAGGTGCCGGTCGACGCCGTCAAGGGTGTGGACCTGGCCTTCGCGCGCTCCATCGCCGAGCAGGGCCACCTGCCCGCCGACGTGCTGGACGCCGCCGCGGTGACCATTCAGAAGCTGTGGGAGGTCTTCGTCGCCGAAGACGCGACCCTGGTCGAGGTGAACCCGCTGGTCCGCACGCCGGAGAACGAGATCCTGGCGCTGGACGGCAAGGTCACCCTGGACGAGAACGCCGACTTCCGCCACCCCGACCACGCCGAGTTCGCCGATCGTGACGCCACCGATCCGCTGGAGCTCAAGGCCAAGGAGAACGACCTCAACTACGTCAAGCTCGACGGTGAGGTCGGCATCATCGGCAACGGCGCCGGCCTGGTCATGTCGACCCTGGACGTCGTCGCCTACGCCGGTGAGAAGCACGACGGCGTGAAGCCGGCCAACTTCCTCGACATCGGTGGTGGCGCCTCGGCCGAGGTGATGGCCAACGGTCTCGACGTGATCCTCAACGACGCGCAGGTCAAGAGCGTGTTCGTGAACGTGTTCGGCGGCATCACCGCGTGTGACGCGGTGGCCAACGGCATCGTCAAGGCCCTGGAGATCCTGGGGTCGGAGGCGAACAAGCCGCTGGTCGTCCGCCTCGACGGCAACAAGGTCGAGGAGGGTCGCAAGATCCTCGTCGATGCCAACCACCCGCTGGTCACCCTCGCCCAGACCATGGACGAAGGCGCCGACAAGGCCGCTGAACTGGCTGCGGCCAAGTAAAGGACGAACGAGAAATGTCTATCTTCCTGAACAAGGACTCCAAGGTCATCGTCCAGGGCATCACCGGCGGTGAGGGCACCAAGCACACCGCGCTGATGCTGAAGGCGGGCACCCAGGTCGTCGGCGGCGTCAACGCCCGCAAGGCCGGCACCACCGTGTCGCACACCGCCAAGGACGGCTCGGCCGTCGAGCTGCCGGTGTTCGGCACCGTCGCCGAGGCCATCAAGGAGACCGGCGCCGATGTGTCGATCGCCTTCGTGCCGCCGAAGTTCGCCAAGGACGCCATCATCGAGGCCATCGATGCGGAGATCCCGCTGCTGGTGGTCATCACCGAGGGCATCCCGGTGCAGGACACCGCCTACGCGTGGGCCTACAACGTGGAGAAGGGCAACAAGACCCGGATCATCGGCCCCAACTGCCCCGGCATCATCACCCCGGGCGAGTCGCTGGTGGGCATCACCCCGGCCAACATCACCGGTAAGGGTCCGATCGGCCTGGTGTCGAAGTCGGGCACCCTGACCTACCAGATGATGTACGAGCTGCGTGACTTCGGCTTCTCGACCTCCATCGGCATCGGTGGCGACCCGGTCATCGGCACCACCCACATCGACGCCATCGAGGCGTTCGAGAAGGACCCGGAGACCAAGCTCATCGTCATGATCGGCGAGATCGGCGGCGACGCCGAGGAGCGGGCCGCGGCCTACATCAAGGAGAACGTGACCAAGCCGGTCGTCGGCTACGTCGCGGGCTTCACCGCGCCGGAGGGCAAGACCATGGGCCACGCCGGCGCCATCGTGTCCGGTTCCTCGGGTACCGCGGCCGCGAAGAAGGAGGCCCTCGAGGCCGCGGGCGTGAAGGTCGGCAAGACCCCGTCCGAGACCGCCGCCCTGGCGCGCGAGATCCTGGAGAAGGCCTCGATCACCGCCTGATCGCAGGTACTGCGAAGGCCGCCTTGTTGCGACAAGGCGGCCTTCTTTCATCTCGGCAGGTGAACGACGTGCTGCCGGGCAGTGGGCAGGTCGGCAGCGGTTGTCGTGGGCAGGGAACAACCGTCGTTCAGGGTGCCGGGAGCAGGTGGCACAGGCCCAGCGTCCGCACCACCGTGCAGAACATTTCCGAAACGTCCATCCGATACCTCCGATCGTCTTCGGTGACAACACGATCGAGACGGGTATGCGGTTCATAGTGAATTCTCGAGCTTGCCGCCAGTGGCGTCGTGGCCGTGACCGGCGCGCTCGAGTGCAGTAGCGTCAAGGGCATTCAGCCTGAAAGCCGATGAAGGACTCGATAGGAGACGACCACATGTCCTACCCGACCGGGGGATCCGGGTACAACGCGCCCAATCAGACGCCCGGGCCCACACCCTCGTCCGCCCCGAGCTTCGGCCAGCAGCCGACAGGTAGTACCGGCGGCGGCTCGGGGCTTTCGGCGTTGAGCGGCAAGGGTCTGACGTTCTACCTGACCGTCGGAATCGCCGCGCTGGGCGTAATCAACTTCTTCCTGGGCTTCCTCGATTTCTCGACCTTCGACGAGGGCGCGATGAACAGCTCCAAGGAGCCCGACAAGGGCATGAGCCTGTTCCAGGAGGGCGGCACGGCCCCGCTGTTGCTGCTGCTGTTCGCGGGTCTCGTGGCCGGTATCGCCTTGCTGCCCAAGCAGGAAGCCAAGAACGGGGTGGTCGCGGCGGCTTCGGCGGCCGGCTTCCTCGGCGTCCTGTTCCAGGCGTTCGTGACGCCGACGCTGTACAAGACCGCGGGCACCGCCTGGGTCCTGGTCTTCCTGGCGCTCGTGCAGCTCGCCGCCGCCGTGGTCGCGCTGCTGTTCGAGACCGGTATCCTCTCCGCGCCCGAGGCCAAGCCAGCGGCCGCCGCTCCCGGCGCCGGCGGGTCGAGCGCCTACGGCCAGCAGTCCTCCTACGGCCAGAGCCAGCCGGCCCAGCAGCAGTCCTACGGTCAGGCCCAGGCCGGCCAGCAGGCCGCTTACGGCCAGTACGGCCAGCAGTACGGCCAGGCGCAGAGTCAGGCCCAGCAGCAGGCAGGTCAGCAGCAGGCCGGCTATGGGCAGTACGGCCAGCAGTACGCCCAGGGGCAGTACGGCCAGCAGCCCTCGCCGTACGGCCAGCCCGGCCAGCAGCCCTACGGTCAGCCGGGCCAGCAGGGTTACGGCCAGCAGGGCGCCCAGTCGCCCTACGGTCAGCGCCCGCAGACCGGTGGTGACGAGGCCGCGACCCAGCACTTCGGCGCCGCGGGCCAGCAGCCCGGTCAGCCCGGCCAGCAGTACGGTTCGCTGAACTTCGGTCAGCAGGGCCAGCAGGGCCAGGCGGGGCAGACCGGTCAGCCCGGCGCCCAGCCGTTCGGCGGCGAGCAGACCGGCAACCCGGCCGCCGACGCCACCAAGGCCTTCCGTCCCGAGGACGACCAGAAGTAGATCCGCTCCGACGCGACGATCGGCGAGTCAGGCGCTCTTCACGGCGCGCCTGACTCGCCGATCCGTTTCCAGCTGACACCCTGACATGTCGGTGGTGGTGTCGTGCTTCGGCGAGTCAACCGGACGAGTCAACCAGGATCCCGCGAGGTAGTTCTATGAAGTCCGCACTGGTCCGATGGGCCGACCTTCGCGAACAGCGGGCCGGCGCGAGACCGGCGCAGGCTCACTCGCACGGCGATGCGCCGCAGCAGCGGAGCGGTCACGGCCCGGGCGCGGACGGACCCGAGGATCCGGTATTCCTCTCACTGAGTCCCGAGCGGGCCAAGGTGCTGCTCATCATCGCGGCCCGCGCGTCGAGTTTCACCGTGGTCGCCATCGTGGCGATCGTGCTGGTCACGCTGATGGCCGCGGGCAGCGGTATGACCGGCGCGTCCGGCGCGATCGCGGCCGGATGGCTGGCCGTGCATCAGGTCCCGGTCGTGGTCGGCAAGACCTCACTCGGCCTGCTGCCGCTGCTGCCGACCGCGGTGGTGTTGTGGCTGACCATGCGCGACTGCGCGCATGCCGTCTCGCCGCGTTCCTCGCGGGCCGATCCGGGCTGGATCGTCGGCGCGGCGCTCGCGGGCCCGCTGCTGGTCACCGCCGTCTGCCTGGCCGTGGCCGAGGACGCCGCGACGGCCGTGCCCCTGCAGTCGCCCGATACGCTCACCGCCTTCTGCTGTGTCGGGGGTTTACATCTGCTCGCGGCGGCCACCGGGATCGCGACCAGGCCCAATGCGCTACGCGACCGGATCGCCTCTTATCTGCCGGACTGGGTTTTCGCCGGGGCGCGGGCGGCGGCGCGGGCGCTGTGGCGACTGCTGCTCGGCGGGTCGATCCTCACGCTGGTGTCGTTCGTGCTGCACTGGTCGGTGATCGGCGATACCTATGCGGCCGCAGGGAATTTCGCGGGTGTCGTCGGGTTGACCGTGCTGTCGCTGGCCTATCTGCCGAACGTCGTGATCGCGGCGACCAGCGTTCTGATCGGTGCGGACGTGCACATCGGCGCCGGGGCGCTGAGCGTCTTCTCGGTCGCCGGGGCGCCGGTGCCCGCGCTGCCGGTACTCGCGGCGGTGCCGAGCGGGCCCGCGGCCGCCTGGTGGCCGGTGTTGCTGCTGGTTCCGGCGGCGGTCGGCGTGCGTGGCGGGCTGGACTGCGCGCGCGACTCCGCCGACGAGGTGCGCAGTCCGTGGGCGACGGTGTTCTCGGCGGCGCTCGCGGCGCTCGCCATGGTGCTGCTGGGACTTCCGGCGGGCGGCGCGGTCGGGTCGTTCGGCGAGATCGGTCCCGGCGTGCTGGTCACCGCGGGATTGACCTTCGCCTGGCTGACCGTGGCCGGATATCTCGGATTGCTGTGTGGGAGAAGGATTCTCGGAATTCCGCCCGCTGTGGTCGAGCCGGGGTTCGGCGGGCGTTCCGGCCACCGCGGCCGGTACCTGCCCACCGACTACTCGCGAGACGAGTACGACATTGACGAGAACGACGGGGACGAGTACGACAGGGGCGGGTACGACCACGAGCACCGGGATCACGGCTACGACCCGGACTTCGACCGTGACGACGACTACGACGACCGCGCCGAGCCGGGCTACATCGACCAGCTGTACGACGACCCGCGCTATGTCGAATACGAATTCGAGGACGATGTCGACGGTATCGCCGTCGAGGACGACTATCCACGACCGGCTTACCGCCGCACCGGCTCCGTCGAGGTGGTGGAGGTCGACGGCGAACTGCTCGACGACGATCTCGCGCCCGCGCACGCCGATCCGGACGACGAATTCGACGCCGGGAACTCCGACATCGTCGACGCCGAAGTGATAGAGGGTGACCTGCCGGAGAGTCCTGGCAGGGGCGGTCGTTAGGCTCTAACCCGGCGGACCTCGGGTTCGCCGCCCTCCGGCAGCCCCGACGCACAGGGAGTAGAGCGCTGACCACCCCGCCCGCCCAGCTGGTCCCTCCGACCGCGCCTGCGACCCTTGTCGTACTCGCCTCGGGCACGGGATCGCTGCTGCAATCGCTGATCACGGCCACCGAGCGCCCGGACTACCCGGCGCGCATCGCCGCCGTGGGCGTGGACCGGATCTGCGCGGCGACCGACCATGCGGTGCGGGCCGACATTCCGGCTTTCCGTGTCGCCCCCGCCGACCATCCCGATCGGTCCGCCTGGGATATCGCGCTCACCGACGCGGTTGCTGCCTACGCCCCCGACCTGGTGGTGTCGGCGGGATTCATGCGCCTGTTCGGCCCGAAATTCCTGGAGCGATTCGAGGGCCGGATCATCAACACCCATCCCGCGCTGCTGCCGGCCTTCCCGGGCGCGCACGGGGTGCGCGACGCGTTGGCATACGGAGTGCGGGTGACGGGTTCCACCGTGCATCTGGTCGACGCGGGCGTCGACACCGGACCGATCCTCGCTCAGGAGCCGGTCGCGGTGCTGCCCGGCGACGACGAGGCGAGTCTGCACGAGCGCATCAAAGTTGTGGAGCGTCGGCTGCTGGCGGAGACCGTCGCCGCCGTCGCCACGCGAGGCATTGTCTGCGACGGACGAAAGGCAGTAATTCCAGATGAGTGAGTCCCCGGTTAGTGCACGCAGGGCGATCCGCAGGGCGTTGGTGAGCGTCTATGACAAAACCGGGCTCATCGAGCTGGCCACCGGACTGAACGAGGCCGGTGTCGAGCTGGTGTCGACCGGTTCGACCGCCGCCCGCATCGCCGACGCCGGAATTCCGGTGACCAAGGTCGAAGACCTCACCGGTTTCCCCGAAACCCTCGACGGCCGGGTGAAGACGCTGCATCCCCGCGTGCACGCCGGCATCCTCGCCGACACCCGCAAGCAGGAACACCTCGATCAGCTGGTGGAGCTGGGCGTCGAGGCATTCCAGCTGGTGGTGGTGAACCTGTATCCGTTCACACAGACCGTCGCCAGTGGCGCCACACCCGACGAATGCGTCGAGCAGATCGATATCGGCGGTCCGTCGATGGTGCGAGCGGCCGCGAAGAACCACCCCTCGGTCGCGGTCGTGGTCGACACCGGTGACTACGACGACGTGCTGGCGGCGGTGCGCGGTGGCGGTTTCACCCTCGCCGAGCGAACCACGCTGGCGGCCAAGGCTTTCCAGCACACCGCGAGTTACGACGTCGCGGTCGCGAGCTGGATGACCAACGTGCTGACCGCCGACGATTCCGCGGACTCCGACGCGGACAGCCGGTTCCCGTCCTGGATGGGCGGTGTGTGGACCCGCGACGCGGTGCTGCGCTACGGCGAGAATCCGCATCAGGCGGCGGCGCTGTATCGCAACGACTCCGGCCCGGCCGGGCTGGCGCAGGCGAAGCAGGTGCACGGCAAGGAGATGTCGTACAACAACTACACCGATGCCGATGCCGCCTGGCGGGCCGCCTGGGACCACGCCGAACCCGCGGTGGCCATCGTGAAGCACGCCAATCCGTGCGGCATCGCGGTCGGTGCCGATATCGCCGAAGCGCACCGCAAGGCGCACGCCTGCGATCCGGTAAGTGCGTTCGGCGGCGTGATCGCGGCCAACCGCCAGGTCACCGTCGAGATGGCCGAACAGGTGGCCGAGATCTTCACCGAGGTCATCGTGGCTCCGGGCTACGCCGACGGCGCGGTGGAGGTGCTGCAGCGCAAGAAGAACGTGCGCATCCTGATCGCCGACGAGCCCCGGCGCGGTGGCGTCGAACTGCGGCCGATCAGCGGCGGCGCGCTGCTGCAGCAGACCGATATCGTCGACGCGGACGGTGACGACCCCGTCAACTGGACGCTCGCCACCGGCGAAGCGGCCGATGCCGAAACCCTCGCCGACCTCGAATTCGCCTGGCGCGCATGCCGGGCCGTGAAATCGAATGCGATTCTGCTGGCCCACGACGGCGCCTCGGTCGGGGTCGGCATGGGGCAGGTCAACCGGGTCGACGCCGTCCATCTGGCGGTGCTGCGCGCCGGTGACCGCGCCAAGGGGTCGGTGGCGGCCTCCGACGCCTACTTCCCGTTCCCCGACGGTCCGCAGCAGCTGATCGCCGCGGGCGTGAAAGCCATTGTGCAGCCGGGTGGTTCGGTGCGCGATCAGCTGACCATCGATGCCTGCCGGGAGGCCGGAGTCACGATGTACCTCACCGGGGCGCGTCACTTCGCGCACTGATCGGTGAACACGAACGTCGCCGCCCGCCGGAGTCTCCGGCGGGCGGCGACGTCGTTCGACGGGGCCGTTCGCTGACCCGGGCGAATCAGTTCGCGCTCAACACTTTCCGGTCGCCCAGCGGCTTCTTCAGCGGAATCTCCAGGGTGCCGAAGACGGCGATCATGGTGCACATGCGCCCGGCCGCCTCGGGCAGGGTGCCGGCCTTCAGGGCGACGGTGACGGTGCTGTCGGTTTCGGTGGTGGTCGCGTCCACGCCGTAACACTCCGGTGAGCCGATCTGGAAATTCACCGCGATCCGGTCCGGAGCCACCCGGCTCCAACTGTCGAACGGCAGCGGGTGCGGATTGGTGATCGTCGAGTTGGCGGTGAACATCCGGCCGGGCTGCGGTGGATTCTGCTCGGTGGGAGTGCTCACCGCGGCTGTCGTCGTATTCGCTTGTGCCCCACCGTTGTCGGAGTTCCCGCAGGCGGTGACCAGGAGGGCCGGTAGTGCGAGGAGCGCGAGTGCCGCCGCTGCGATGCGGCGTCGTCCGGGGATGGAGTCCATGGAGTCACCCTATCGGCGGGGGCGAGGTGGCTGTGAGCCACGTCCCAGTGAACATTCTGCGAACGCCGGCGCGTAACTGCTGCGAAATCCGAGGCGCGCCAAGTAGTGTTCGCAAACGATGAGCGAATGCGGTTCTGCGCCATCGAATCACCGATCGACACGACCTCTTCTCGAAAGGATCCACCGCGTGGGCGACACGTTGCAGGTAGGCGAGGAACTCGGCCTGGGTCAGGCCCTTCAGGGCGGCGCGTACACGCTGACTCTCCAAAATGACGGCAACTTGGTGCTTTCCGAGCCCGACGGCACCGTCGTGTGGGCGACCATGACCCATGAGCGGGGCGTCGAGCGCGCCGTACTGCAGGAGGACGGCAACTTCGTGCTGTACTCCGGCAGCGGGCCCGTCTGGGCCACCGATACCAACGGGCAGGCCGCCGATCATCTGGTCCTGCAATCGGACCGCAACCTCGTCCTGTACGGCCGGGACGGCGCCTCGCTGTGGGCGTCGGGTACCAACACCGACAGCCCGATCGTGGTCGAGGAGCCGGTCGCCGCTCCGGCCGCCGAGCAGGTGCCTCCGCCGCCGGCGGCGCCGGAACCCCGCACCTACACCGTGGAGTCCGGTGACACGCTGTGGGCCATCGCGGAACGGTTCTACGGCGACGGCAACCGCTACCTGGAGATCGCCGGGGCGAGCGGCATCGAGAATCCGGATGTCATCAACGAGGGTCAGCTGCTGACCATTCCCTGACCGGGAAACGACCGAGCGCCCCCGATGCCGCGGTATCGGGGGCGCTCGTTTGTCCGTTCGCTACCTGCTGGTGAACGGCAGCAGCGCCATCTCGCGCGCGTTCTTCACCGCGACCGCCACCTGCCGCTGCTGCTGCGGGGTGAGTCCGGTGACGCGGCGGCTACGGATCTTGCCGCGGTCGGAGATGAACGTGCGCAGCAGGTTCACATCCTTGTAGTCGACGGTTTCGACGCCGGCCGCGATCAGCGGGTTCTTCTTGGGCCGCCGGGCCTGTTCGGCGCGGATCCGCTTCGACGGTGCTCGCTTGACTGCCATGTGGGCCATCCTTTCTCGGCGTGAGCTCTGGTCCTACGCTGTCGCGCGGGCGCCCCGACCGCTCCTGCCGGTTCCTTCCGACGAGATCTGCGATGGTCTACCAACTCGATTTGTGTACACCGGGCAGCTCCCCCCGGTCGGCCAGCTCGCGCACACGTACCCGGGATAGTCCGAACTTGCGGAGATGACCGCGGGGGCGGCCATCGGTGGCGTCCCGATTGCGCAATCGTACCGGACTGGCGTCGCGCGGCAGCCGCTGCAGCGCGAGCTGCGCTGCGGCCCGGCGATCGTCGTCGGTGGCCGGATCGCGGATCAGCTCCTTGAGCTCGGCGCGGCGTTCGGCGTAGCGGGCCACGATGTCGCGGCGTTGCTCGTTGCGCGCGATCTTGGATTTCTTCGCCATCACCGCTCCTCGCGGAATTCGACGTGCCGGCGCAGCAGCGGATCGTATTTGCGCAGCACCATGCGGTCGGGGTCGTTGCGGCGGTTCTTGCGGGTGACGTAGGTGTACCCGGTACCGGCCGTCGACCGCAGTTTCACGATGGGACGGATCTCGTTGCTGCGCGCCATCAGACCTTTTCCCCGCGACCCCGGATCCGGGCCACGACCGCTTCGATCCCGTCGCGGTCGATGGTCTTGATGCCCTTGGCCGAGACCCGCAACGTGATGCGGCGGCCCTCGCTGGGCAGGAAGTAGGTCTTGCGCTGGATGTTCGGATCCCAGCGCCGGTTGGTCCGAACGTGGGAGTGCGAGACGGACTTACCGAAGCCCGGCTTGCGGCCGGTGACCTGGCAGTGGGCCGACATGGGGCTCCTTTCTGAAAATGATTTTCGACAACGGTCGCCGCAGACTGTACCGTGAGGCTGTAGCAAATGAAAATCGTTATCGAAAGGGGTTCCGGTGCTGTCACATCCCGACCGCCGCACGCCCGTCGTGCTGCTGGCGGGCTTCCAGGGGCCGGTCGCGGACGGCATGGACCACATCGCACAACTGCTGGGCGCGGCGCCCGGCACGGTCGTCGTGCGACACGATCTGAGTTCGCTGCGGGAAGGCGTGGTGCGTCGCCGGGTGCGCCTCGACGGCCGGGAGACCGCGAGCGTGCACGAACTCGCGCACGGCTGCGTCTCCTGCACCCTGCGCGCCGATCTGCTGCCGCTGCTGTGCCGGTTGGCGGCCCGGGATTCGGTGCGCCGCATCGTGATCGCGCTCGACCCGGCCTTCGAGGCGGAAGCCGTATGCCACGCGATCGACACCGTACCCGTGGTCGGCCTGGTGGGCCGCGTGGACGGCCCTGCCGGTCGCGATGTGCGGATCGAGGCGGTGGTCACCGGCCTCGATGCGCGCAGCTGGCCGGCGGACGCGCTGAGTGACGAGACCGTCGACGAACGGGCGGGAGGGCCTGGGGACGACGATCGAACCGTGGCGCAGCTCGCCGTCGGACAGGTCGAATTCGCCGATGCGCTGGTGGTTTTCGCGGCCGATCAGGTGAGCGACGCGGAGCGCGACGTGGTGCGGGCGGTCGTGGATCGGCTGGTGCCCCGGGCTCCGTCGATCTGGGCCGGTGACGGGCGCGACATCGCCGCGGCGCGCATCGAGATGCTACTCGACCGCATTCCCGCCGATTCCCGGCGCGGCCGCGTCTTCGACGCACATGCGCCGCTGTTGCGTGGCCGGCCGCCGCTGGTGGAGGAACACGGTGTGGCGTTGATCGAATTCGCCACCGCTCGCCCATTTCATCCGACCCGCCTGCACGAAGCGCTGGATGTGCTCTTCGAGGGTGTGATCACCGCGCGCGGGCGGATATGGCTGGCGACTCAGCCCGAGCGTGTGGTGTGGCTGGAATCCGCCGGTGGCGGATTGCGGGTCGGCGACGCGGGACGGTGGCTCGCGGCGATGAGTCCCGCGGAACTGGCGTGTGTCGACCCCGATCGGCGCGCGCTGGCGGCACTGCGCTGGGACGAGGATTTCGGGGACCGTGACATCTCGCTGGTGATCCTCACCTGCGGCGCCGATGCGGACGAGATCCGTACCGCGCTGCACTGGGCCTTGCTCGACGAGGGCGAGATGATCCTGCTGCGCAATGCGCCGGATCTGGTCGCGCACTGGGCCGATCCGTTCGGCGAATTCCACGAGGACCCTTGCGAGACAACACAATCCGACAACTCGAGCGGCCGCGGTGTCGATTCCCGGCCGAATGAAAGGTAGGGCGATGAAATCAGGGATTCATCCGGAGTACCACCCGGTGGTCTTCGAGGATGTGAGCACCGGCACACGCTTCCTCACTCGTTCGACGGCGACGAGCGTCCGCACCGTCGAATGGTCCGACGGCAACAGCTATCCGCTGATCACCGTCGATGTCACCGCGGATTCCCACCCGTTCTGGACCGGCGCGCACCGCGTCCTCGACACCCAGGGCCGGGTGGAGAAATTCGAACGCAAATACGGCAGGCGCACCGCGTCCCGACTCGGTGCGCGGGGAGAACTGATATGGCGGTCCCGAAGCGACGCCTGTCGCGCGCCAATACCCACAGCCGGCGTTCGAATTGGAAGGCGACTGCTCCCGACCTGGTGCCGGTGAGTGTCGGGGGTGTCGTCCACAAGGTCCCGCGCCGGTTGGTCGCGGCCGTCCGGCGTGGGCTGGTCGACCCGAAGCGGCTGTAGGACACACGTTTCGATCAGTCGATGGTTTGTATCATTTGCCTGAATCGAGCGATCACTTGGTTATCGAACAAACCGGAGTCAGCTGGGATATCGCCGCCGCTGGGCTTGCGATGTGGTAGCTGGAACGTGAATCGGCAACTGCTGGTTGGTTTTTGGCGTCGGAAAAAGTCCGGTGGAAACGCTGCCTTCCGAGGCCGATGCCGGTACCCTCGTGGCTGAGGGCGGGTTCTCCTGGTGACAGGAGAACCCGCTCATCGCCACTTTCGGGGCCTTTCACCCCTGTCGTTCGGAAGAGGGCGGCGCTTCCAGGGCTCGTTGCCCGGGCTGTGGAGCCTCGTCCGGCCTCGGTCGCAGCGCGTCGAGCAGTGACTCCCAGCGCGCGATCTGCTCGCCGATTACCGCCGCCGGATTCTCCAGCAGGGCGGCCACCAGCGACAGCGGCCACGGCAATTCGGCCGGCGGCGGCGTCTGTCCGGTCAGTTCCAGCACAGTCGTCTCCAGGTCGGCGATCTCGGTGCGCAGCTCGCCGATCTGCCGTAGCGCGGCACCCAGCGCCTCGACGACCGTCCGCTCCGAAATGGCGCCGCCGTCCGTGCCATCGTCGTCGCCCAGCTGGGGCCAGCCCGCCAAACCGGGGCCACGCAGCTGAACCTGTACATCGCGCAACATCGCTTCCTGCTCCGGAGTCACATCCGGTACCTCTCTCATCGCTTCCGCGGCGGGCCGAATTGCCTGCTCCACACTGTAATTCGCGGAGCCCCTCCCGTGCATCGAGACCGGGGCGCCCATGCCGTGGGGCGACGGTTCCGGCGTGGCCGTGAGGGGTGTGGACGCCACCGTGATTCGGAAGTGGAAGAGGCCGGTTCGCGGGCGGCTGCACATTTGCCAACTGGTGCTCATCGGCCCGAAAATGTCCGAATTTTCAGCTTCTTAACATTCCTGGCATCTTCTTGGCGGCTTATTAACGGCCTTTGTTACGTGTTCGTAATGGGGTCACGACAGCCTGTCTAAGGGTTTCGATTTCGAGCTCAGGCGCCAGGGTATCGGCGCCGCAAACTGCTGAAGAAAGTGTATGAGGGAATGAAGCTCAGGAAGTTCGCCGCAACATCGGCTCTGGTCATCGCTGCTCTTGGGATCTCCACAGGCACCGCATTCGCAGCCCCCGCTCCGGCCGCCAACCCCGATATTCATTACACGGCAAACGTTGTCGACAAATCCGTCGTGGTGAAGACCGACGCCGGATCGCTGACGACCGAAGGCAACGAGTTCCAGGTTCGCGACAACCAGGGCAAGGTAGTAGCCGGATTTCCGCTGAGCTATCAGCACGACGGTCTGGAGTACCCGATCGCCGCGCAGATCGACGGCAATCAGGCCACGCTGGTCCCGAGCACCGACCGCGCTGCCGCCCACCCGGCGCAGATGCTGCACGACGTGGCCAGCCGTTCGGATCTCGACGCGGCCAACCAGAGCGCGATCAACGAGCTCGGTATCGCCACCAGCATCGGCACCCTCGTCGGCACCGCGATCGGCCTGGCCGGCGGCTGCGTGCTCGGCGCTGTCCTCGGCACCCCGTTCCTGGTCGTTCCGGGCTGGATCGGCGGCTGCCTGACCGGTGCCGCCCTGGGCGCCCCGCTGGGTGCCGCGGCCGGTCTGGTCGGCGTCGGCGGTATCTCCGGCGTGCTGGTCGCGATCGAGTACTTCAACCGGATCAACGCGCCCGCCGAATCGTAATCTCGGACAGCGCAACGCAATCGGGGCGGGCCCTACGGCCCGCCCCGATTCTCGTCTGTGTGCGGCTCGGCCCCGTCCGGCCGGCCGGCGCGGAGGGGTTCAGCCCACCGGTTGCGGCGTCCGTCCCGCGGGCCGCGCCTTGGCGGCCGGCGACGCGGTCTGCCCGGCAGTGGAATTCGCCGCCTGAGCCAGTTGCCGCGAGCGGGTGGTGCCGGTGCGGTCGGGTGCGACCAGGACCGCGGTGATCGGTACCGCGAGCGACAGCGTGCCCACCACGAAGACCGGGACGAAGAGGGTGAACAGATCGTCGCCGCCGGGCTGGCCGACCGCGGTGTCGAGATGGACGTGCACCCCGGCCTGACCGAGGTAGTGCACAGCGGTGACCGCCACCGCGTACAGCACGGCCGCACCGGCCAGGGGCAGCATCGCGGCGAAACGCGTGGTGGCCCAGAGCAAACCGATCGAGGCCACGATGGCCAGCGCTCCCGCCGCCAGCGACATCCAGATGTTCACATCGACCGATCCCTGCACTCGGATCGCGCCCATGGCGAGCAGATGCATGATCCCGATGCCGAGGCCCATCACCACGCCGCCGGTGATCACCCGCACGATCGTGCTCACCTTGCCCGTGATCACCAGTCCCGCCAGGACCCCCGCCACCGCGACGACCGTCGCTACGACCATCCGGGCGATGTCGTAACGGATCTCACCGGTCGACACCCCGATGCCGAGCATGGTGACGTAGACCGCCAGCCAGGTGCCGACGCCGCCGATGGACACTGCCGCCGCGGTGAGCCACACCATCCGGAACCGCGCGGTGACCGAGAGCGTCGACTGGCGAACACACGCCAGTCCTACGACCGCGCCGGCCGCGGAAACCCCGAGTGCCAGGCCCAGCACCCAGTACCCCATGGTGAAGTAGTTCATCGCTTCCCCTCCGCTCGCACCGCTCAGCTCTGTCCCACCGTCGCGTGGGTGGCGGTCAACCGCTGAATCGCGTATTCGGTGACCGCGGCGAGCGCCCGCCGCACCTCCCCGGCGTCACGGGCGTCGATGTCGACCACCGGCACACCCTCGCGGATCGACAGCGCCTCACGCAGTTCGGCGACCGGGAAACGCGGTGCGCTCGGAAATCTGTTGACGGCCACCAGGAACGGGAGCCCGCGCGCCTCGAAGAAGTCGACCGCGGCGAAGCTGTCCTCGATCCGGCGCGTGTCGACCAGCACGACGGCGCCGATCGCACCGCGGATCAGGTCGTCCCACATGAACCAGAATCGGCGCTGTCCGGGCGTGCCGAACAGGTACAGCGTCAGATTGCCGGGCAGGATGATGCGGCCGAAATCCATGGCCACCGTGGTGGTTTCCTTGCCCGGGGTGGCGGACAGGTCGTCGATACCGTCGGATACGCCGGTCACCATGGCCTCGGTGCGCAGCGGCACGATCTCCGAGACCGCACCGACGAAGGTGGTCTTCCCGGCGCCGAACCCGCCCGCGACCACGATCTTGGTCGAGGCGGTGCGGCTGTCGAGCTCCGGGTGGGGCGGCGTCGGAGCCGTCGAGTTCTGAAAGTGCATGGGGGGATTCTGGTATGGAAGCGGCGGTTGTGGGTGTGAGCCGGGGGAATTGGCTCCGGGCTGAGCGATCTGCGAAGAATTCGTCTGCGGTAGCGGCGGATAACGCTCTGCAGTCGAGGGCGCCGCGGCGTTCTGGGGCGGTGCCGTGGTGTCAAAGGGCACGGAGTCCACGCAGGGTCCTCTCCATCAGGGATCGCCGCTCGTCGAAACTGGCGTCCTCGCTGAGCGTGGTGTGCACCCGGAGGGTTCCGGCCACCACGAGGTCGCCGATCACCACCCGGATCATGCCCAGGGGACGTTGCAGATGGGCGGCGATTTCGGCGACCGAGAGCCGACCCGCGCCCAGACGCAGAATATCTGTTCGAATATCGCCTGCGGGCCAATCGAATTGATTGGCGTAGGGCAGTGTTTCCACGACAGCCTCGAGGGGCAGTTCGACCGCGGGCTCGGTGCGCCCAGCGGTCAGCGCATAAGGACGGACGCGTGTGGTTGGCCGGCCGGACCCGGCTCCGAACGAGCTGGACATCGCAATCGTCAGACCGCCGAACGGGCCGTGGCTTGCACGACCGATCCGACTCGATCGACGAGCAGGGCCATCTCGTAACCGATGCGGCCGATGTCGTGCTGCTTGTTGGCCAGCACCGCCAGGTGCGAGCCGTTGCCGACGCTCATCACCAGCAGGTAGCCGCGCTGCATGTCGACGATCGACTGCATCACCTTGCCGCCGTTGAACAATTGCGCCGCCCCCGCCGACAGACTCGCCAGACCGGCGGTCACCGCGGAGAGCTGTTCGGCGCGATCGGACGGGAGATGCGGGCTGGTCGCCTGGAGCAGGCCGTCGGCCGACACGAGCACCGCGTGCGAGACTCCAGGCACCTCTCTGGTGAAGCGGGTGACGAGCCAGTTCATATTCTCGTCTGTGGTGTTCTGCGCAGTGTCGGTCATGCAAAGCCTCCGTCGTTCTGCTGAGCGTTGTTCCGCCCGGCCGGGTCGTAGCCGGCCGTATCGGCCGGGTCGTACTGGGCCGTGTTGTCTCGGACGCTGACGCGGCCGCTGCGGACGCCGCTCAAATGCCTGGACAAGTTGTTGCGGATTTCCTCCGGATCCCGAGCCTCGACGACATCCTCCTGCGTCAGTCCGCCGGGCACCAGCTGCGCACCGGGCCGGCGGATGGGCAGGCCACCCGAGGTACGGGTGGTCGCGGTCGGGCTGCTGGCGTCCGCTGCCGCCGCCCAGCCCTCGTCGGCGGGAGACGACCAGGCGCCGGTCGGCGCGTTCGAGGACGGTTCGACCAGCCATTCCGACACCATGCGCTGATAGATCGGCGTGGGGGATTCCGGTTTGGCCGGCGCCTGAGCATCCTGCTGGTGGGCATCGTGCTGGTAGGCGTCGGGCCGGGGTGGCGCGAGGGTCGCGCCGTGGCGGGACAGCGGCGCCGGTTCGCGGTCCGGAGCGCGCTGCGCCGGGGCCATGATCGCCGTTTCGGCCCAGATATCGATGGGCTGCGGCTGCGGCCGCGGCTGCGGCCGCGGATCGGCCGGGGCGGGACGCCGGGGCGGCGCGATCTGTTCCAGGTCGCGGTCGGTCACCGGGTTCCACGGATCGGAGGCCGGAGCGAAACTTTCGCCGCGGCCCGCGGTTTCGGGCTCCTCGGCCTCGGCGCGCTCGTCGCGGGGAGGCTCCTCGGCGCGGTCGTCGTGGAAAACGTCCTCACGTCCGGTCTCGGCACCGCGCAGTACGCCGTCGTCGACGGGTTCCGCCGCTCGGTTGTCGGTCTCCGCGACATCGGGCAGCGGGGTGAGCCGGGTGACCGGGGCCGCGGTTTCGGAGTCCGACTGACCGGCCGGGCGTCGCTGCGGCAGTCCGGCGCTGGTGAATCGGGCCGGCTCCGAACTGTCCCCGAACCGCTCCGGCGGATTCGGCACCGCGGTGAGAGTGCGGCCCGGAGCGGGGAACTCGGTGACCGGGGAGGGGAAGTCCGCGATCGGCGTGGTGAAGGTCGAGATGGCCGGTGGGACCACGGCCTCCGCGGGCGAGACCAGCGCACCCGGTAGATGCACGCTGGCCGTGATGCCCGGCTGCTGTGCCATCGTGGAGGTGCGGCGCAGGCCGACCGTGATGGTGTGCCGTGCCGCCAGCCGTCCGACCACGAAAAGACCCATGCGGCGCGCGGTTTCGATGGTGACCTCACCACCGGAGGCCAGGCGCTCGTTGATCGCGCGCATATCCTCGGCGGACATGCCGAGGCCGCGGTCGGTGATCTCGATCAGATATCCGCCGTCCACCGCGCGCGACACCGAGACCGCCACCGGCGTGTTCGGCGGCGAGTAGCGCAGCGAGTTGTCGATCAGCTCGGCCAGCAGATGCTCGATGTCGACGGCGGGCTCACCGGCGACGATACCGTCGGGCACCGAACCGATTTCGACGCGCTGATAGTCCTCGACCTGGGAGACCGCACTCCACAGCATGTCCGACAGCGGTACCGGCGGCAGATGGCCGCGGCGCAACGCGGTACCGGCGAGCACCAGCAGGTTGTCGCCGTTTCGGCGCATACGGGTGGCGAGGTGGTCGAGGCGGAACAGGCTCTGCAGCCGATCGGAGTCGTCCTCGTCGCGTTCCAGATCCTCGATCAGCGACAGCTGCTGTTCGACCAGCGATTGGCTACGCCGCGAGAGCGTTTCGAACATGTTGCTGATCTGCAGGCGCAGGCGGGCCTGTTCGGCGGCGAGGAACAGCGCCTGGCGGTGCATGTCGTCGACCGCTCGGGCCAGCTGACCGATCTCCTCGGTGGTCTGCACGTCGACCGGGACGATCTCCGGAGTCGCGCCGCCGCCGCGCACGACCGCGAGCTCGGCGGGCAGGTCGGTATGCGCGACCTGCAGCGAATCGCGGCGCAGGCGGCGAATCGGGACGACCAGCGAGCGGGCGACCGCCAGCGCCAGGGCCAGACCGGCCAGCAGGGTCACGACCACCAGCGCCACATCGCGCAGGACCGTGCCGCGCGCGTCGACCGAGCGGTCCGACAGTCCGGAGTCGATCAGGTCGACCAGATGGTTGGTGGCCTCGTTGTAGGTGTCGGTACTGGTCTGCATCGACTGCACGACACCGGGCACGTTGATCGGCTCGACCGCGTTCTGACTCATCGCCGCGATACGCGTCTGCAGCGCGCCCAGCAGCACATCCGGCTTCAGCGCCGATTCCGGCTGCACGACCGCGTACTGGTTGATCATGGTGAGTTCGGCGCCGGTGGCGGTCAGGACCTGGGCCAGCACGGCCGGGTTGTTGCCGATCTCACCGCTCTCGAGGGCCAGCTGCTGCTGCGTGAACATCTGGCGGGCGATGGCGATGACACCCATCTGCACGTAATAGCGCTCGAGGGTCGTCTCCTTCGGCGTCGCCAGGGACGAGACGGCGTTGCTGACGTGGCCGTTCACCTCGCTCGCCTGTTTGACGACCTCCTGCGGCGCGCCGCCGTGCAGGCTGTTGCGCAACGTGCGCCCGGCCGCCAGCGCCTCGGTGAGTTCGGTGGCGACCCGCTTGTCGGTCGCCGAATTCTGCAGCGCCGTCTGCAGATCCGCCGCGGCCTGGTCGAACCGGGCCGCGGCCTGGTCCAGCGCCGACTGCGGAACGTGTTCGCCGTTGCCGAGGGTCACGGCGAGATTGTTGGCCGCCGAACCGAAGTCGAGGGTCGGCCGAATGATCCGCGCCTGCTCACTGGCCGTGTTCAGCTGTGAGATGGTGCCGAGTTCGTCCTTGATTCGAAGAACGGCGAATGCCGATGCCAGCACGACCGGCAGCAGTAGCACGATGCCGACCTTGCTAGTCACGGACAGATTGGACAGACTCCTCTGCCATGGCCGCGGTGCAGTGCCCATCCCGCTTCCGTCGCCTCCGCTCGCGCACGTGCCCCGGGTTCCGGCCGCCGCCCGCGTCTGGCCGTTCGGGTCCAACGGGTTGAGAACCAACTAGAGGTTTACTTTTACCGCAGGCAACATACCGCGAGAACACGTTCGCGGCAATTTGGAGGGGTCCGGCGACAACGGTCTAAAACGGCTCGGCGCAACAACTTTCGTGTGCAACAGATACTTCTCGGAACTATTTTCGATGATTCCGCAGGTCACCTGTTGTGGATGCGCGGCGTGTCGAATGGTCGGTTCTCAGTCGGCTCTCAGTCGATCCGGTCAAACTGGAGGCCATGCGCATTCTGGTAGTCGACGATGATCGCGCGGTGCGCGAGTCGCTGCGCCGGTCGCTCACCTTCAATGGATATTCCGTCGAGCTGGCGGTCGACGGCGTCGACGCCTTGGAGAAGGTCAGCGCGTCCCGGCCCGATGCATTGGTGCTCGATGTGATGATGCCGCGGCTGGACGGCCTGGAGGTATGCCGCCGCCTGCGCAGCACCGGTGACGATCTGCCGATTCTCGTGCTGACCGCCCGGGATTCGGTATCGGAGCGAGTGGCCGGCCTCGACGCCGGCGCCGACGACTATCTGCCCAAACCGTTCGCGCTGGAGGAATTGCTGGCGCGTTTGCGCGCGCTGTTGCGCCGCACCGCCCCCGACGCGGCCACCGATTCCTCGGAGACGATGCGTTTCGCGGATCTGTCCCTGGACCCGGTGACGCGCGAGGTATCGCGCGGGGAGCGCGCCATCAGCCTGACCCGCACCGAATTCTCGCTGCTGGAAATGCTGATGGCGAATCCGCGCCGGGTGCTGACGCGCAGCCGCATTCTGGAAGAGGTCTGGGGCTACGACTTTCCGACCTCCGGTAATGCGCTCGAGGTCTATATCGGCTATCTGCGCCGCAAAACCGAGGCCGAGGGGGAGCCGCGATTGATCCACACCGTGCGCGGGGTGGGTTACGTGCTGCGCGAGACTCCTCCGTAGGCCGGGTCGTCGTGGCAAGAGCTCATCCTGGGCACGGCGGCCGCCCCGATCGTGTGGCTCGGCTGGGGCCGCGCCCCGATCCGCACGAGATGCGCCCGCCGATGCCGCTGACCCGCTCGGTGTCGCTGCGCTGGCGGGTGACCCTGCTGGCCGCCTCGGTGGTGGCGATCGCCGTCGCGGTGACCTCGATCGCCGCCTACGCACTGGTCGCCCGCGCCCTGTACGCCGATGTGGACAGTCAGTTGCGCAGCCGCTCGGAGGTGATGGTCAAGAACAACATCGACCTGCAGGGCTTCCAGGCGATCATCATGTTCAGCAGCCTGTACTCCAACGATATCGGCATCGCGCTGATCTATCCCGACGTCGATGTGCCCTATGCCCCGCCGCAACCGATGGATCCGCCGATCGGCCCGGCCGAGATGGCGGTGGCGCACGGAAAGGCCGATGTCTCGCTGCGGACCGCGAACAATCAGCGCGTACTCGCCCGGCGCACGAAATCCGGTGCGACACTGGTTATTTCGCGGTCGCTGGAACCCACCCGTGAAGTGCTCGACCGGCTCGCGTGGCTGCTGTTCACGATCGGCGGTTGCGGCGTGCTGGTCGCCGGGGCCGCCGGCGCGACGGTCGGGCGGACGGGGCTGCGGCCCATCGCCCGATTGACCGCGGCCACCGAACGCGTCGCGCGCACCGACGATCTGGCGCCGATTCCGGTCACCGGTGACGACGAACTGGCGCGGCTCACCGAGAGTTTCAATCTGATGTTGCGGGCGCTCGCCGAATCTCGCGACCGGCAACGGCGGCTGGTCGCCGACGCCGGACACGAATTGCGTACGCCGCTGACCTCGCTGCGCACCAATATGGAACTGCTCATCGCCTCCTCGCGCCCGGACGCACCGCCGATTCCCGAGGAGGATATGGCCGGGCTGCGCGCGGATGTGATCGCCCAGATCGAGGAGTTGTCTACGCTGGTCGGTGACCTGGTGGACCTGGCTCGCGAGGACGCGCCCGAAACCGTCTACGAGCGGGTCGATCTCGGCGAAGTCGCCGAGCGCGCGCTGGAACGGGTGCGGCGGCGGCGCGTGGACGTCGAATTCTCGGCGCAGCTGCGGCCGTGGTTCGTCTACGGCCACGACGCCGGACTCGAGCGGGCCATCCTCAACGTGCTCGACAACGCGGCGAAGTGGAGTCCGCCGGAGGCGCAGGTCGTCCTGACCATGCGCGAAACCGGGCCGGGGCTCATGGAAATCGCGATCGACGATGCCGGGCCGGGCATTCCGCCGGAGGAACGGGAACTGGTCTTCGAACGCTTCTACCGCACCACGGCGTCGCGATCGATGCCCGGATCCGGACTGGGGCTGGCCATCGTGAAGCAGGTGGTGTCCAAGCACGGCGGCACGATCACCGTGGACACCTCCGAACGCGGTGGCACGCTGGTGCGCATCGTCCTTCCCGGCGAACCGCCGACCGCCGCCGACCGCCGGGAGTGATCAGCGGCGATCCGGAATCGATGGGCGCGCGTGGGGCGGCCCCATAAACTGGCACGCATGCGTACCGTCCCGCGGAAACCCGGCTGCGGCGGCCGGATACGGCAGGGAGTCACGGAGAACTGAAAGCACGGTCTCAGTCCGCTCTCAGTCGCTGTCACCAGGCTGGGCGACAGACTCGAGGAGAAACGAGAAATATGACCGAGGATTCGAGGGACAGGCGCGACGAGCCGACCGGTTCGACTCCCCAGTCGGGAGGGCCCGAGCCGACGTCGCCGTCGAGTGGGGCGCAGCCCGCTTCGCCGGAGGGCGATGCCGGAAACGCGTCGCGCGGGTGGGGACAACCGTCGCAATGGGCAGGGCCGTCGTCGCAGGCCGGTGGTGCCGAAGCCGGTGCGCAGTCGCCGGGACCGGCGGGTCCGAGTGGGGGACCGCAGGAACAGCCCGCGCACACCGCGCCGATGCCGCCGTACAACCCGTACGCCGCGCCGGGCCACGCCTCGGGTCAGGGCTATCAGCAGCCCGGCTCGTACCCCTCCGGTACGCCCTACGCCGCCACCGGCGAACATCGCGCGGGCGAACCGTATCCACCCGGCGTCGATCCCAGCGGTGTCCACGCCGGGACACCTCGCCGCCGCGGCCGGGCGGGGCTGCTCGCCGGCGCCGTCGTGCTGGCGCTCGTCGCGGGTGGTATCGGCGGTGCGGTCGGCAGCCTCGCCACGCGCTCTGACAACAACGCGCCGGTCAACAATGCCCTGAACGCGCCCGCTCCGGTCGATCCGGCCTCGGCGAGCGCGCCGCCCGGATCCGTCCCCGCGGTCGCGCAGAAGGTCCTCCCCAGCGTGGTGATGATCCGCGTCGCGGGCGCCCGCGCGGAGGGCGAGGGCTCGGGTGTGGTGCTGTCCTCGGACGGGCTGATCCTCACCAACAACCATGTCGCCAGCGGTGCCGGTCCCAACGCGAAGATGGAGGTCGCCTTCCAGGACGGCAGTACCGCCAATGCTTCGGTCGTCGGTGTCGACCCGGTGTCGGATCTGGCCGTCATCAAGGCGGCAGGTAAGACCAACCTGACGCCGATCGAACTGGGCACCTCGCGCAACCTCATGGTCGGCCAGCCCGTGGTGGCGGTCGGCTCGCCGCTGGGCCTGGCCGGAACCGTCACCACCGGGATCGTGTCGGCGCTCAGCCGCCCGGTGTCGACCAGTGGTGAGGCCGGCTCACAGCACGGTCATCTCCGCGATCCAGACCGACGCCGCGATCAACCCCGGCAATTCCGGTGGCGCGCTGGTCGATACGAACGGCAAGCTGATCGGCATCAACACCGCGATCGCCACGCTCGGCGCCTCCGAGATGCCCGGTTCGCAGAGCGGATCGATCGGCCTGGGCTTCGCGATTCCGGTCGATCAGGCCCGTCGCGTGGCCGACGAACTGACCAAGTCCGGTCACGCCACCTATGCTCAAATCGGGATCTCGGTGCGCGCGCAGGACGACGTCAACGGCGCCCGGGTCTTGGACGTGACACCCGACGGTCCGGCCGCCAAGGCGGGCATCCCGTCGGGCGCGATCGTCACCCGCGTCGACGATCAGGTCATCGACTCGGGCAATTCGCTGATCGCCGCCGTGCGGTCGCACCAACCAGGTGACAAGGTAAAGGTCACCTACACCGATCCACAGGGACAGAATCCGAAAACCGTCGAGGTGACCCTCGGCGCCGCACCGGCGGAGGGTGGCCGATGATCCGTGAACCGCGTCCTTTGACAGTGCTCCCGACACCCGACGCCGACGAGCCCGGGGGACCGGAGTGGTTGTCGCCCACGGACGCTACGGTGAGCAATATGGAAATCGATGCTCCCGTGGCGGGCCGGGCACTTGTTGTGGTCGTCGACGATCGAACCGCGCACGGCGGGGTGGACTCGCTGGGCCCGCTGGTGACCGAATTGCTCACCGAATTCGGCTTCCTCGTGGATGCCACGGTGTCGGTGGCCGGTGACGAGATCGAGATTCGCAATGCCCTCAACACCGCCGTCATCGGCGGGGTCGACCTGGTGATCTCCGTGGGCGGCACCGGTATGTCGCCGCGGGATGTCACCCCGGAGGCGACCCTGGAGGTGCTCGATCGCGAACTGCCCGGAATCAGCGAGGCCCTGCGCGCCTCCGGACTCGCGGCCGGTTCGCTCGACGCCGGTCTGTCCCGTGGTCTGGCCGGCGTCTCGGGCAGCACCCTGGTCGTCAACCTGCCCGGCACGCGCGACGCCGTTCGCGACGGCATGGCCACGCTCGGTCCGCTCGTGAGCCGGGTCGTCGACGAACTGTCCGGATTGGCGGAATAATCGCGGTATGACCGACCGGCCGGCGGGGGCGCAGCGCCCGGACGATTCGCAATCGGCGGAACGCCCGGCGAAGGGGCGCACCCGTTCGGCCGCCGAGTCCGCGCGCCTGGCGCGGATCTTCGGCGAGGCGCTGCCGCGCACCAGCAGCGACGAGCGCGCCCCCGACGGTGAGTTGCCCCGCTCCGGGGACGACTGGCTGCGCGCGCAGGTCCCGCCACATCACGGATAATCGGACTTTGCGGTGTCTCGGATGCCGAGGCATGTCACCGTCCCCTGTCGGCAGCTGTGAATCTCGACGTTCATCGCGGCCGACCGCAAGAAGCTGATGAGAGAAATATGAATACGAACGGTCGGGTCTGGGGTGCGCGCATCGCCGGCATCGGTGCCGTGGCGACCGCCGCGCTCGGCCTGTTCTCCACCGGCGCCGCCAACGCCGGCACCTTCGTCCCGCTGCCCGGCGGCGACCTGTCCAAGACGCTGTCCGACGGCACCGTGGTGCACGTCCGGCTGGACGGCGAATCCGCGACCATCGATCCGGCGATCGTTGTCCCGGCGGTGCACCGCACTGCCCGGGTCTCGGGTAACGCCCATGTCGAACTGTCCGGCGACACGACCGTCGTGGGCGGCAGCATCTACCCCGGGTACACCGTGGGCTGCCAGGTCGACATCTCCGGTGTCGGCGTCGACGGCGGTCCCGGCGCGAGCATGGATTGGAGCGACGGCGAGAACGCCAAGCCGGATGCCGGCGGAAATGTCGGCGGCAACCTGATTCTCGCGCCGGGCCAGGCGAAGTCGTTCTATGTCCTAGACATCGAGGAGAAGGACGACGTCGGCCAGGATGTGCACAAGCCCCGCAACAAGTTCCGGGGTGACAGCGGTTCGGTGGCCTGGTCCGACGAAACCATCGGCCTGACCGGATGTGGCGGTGACGCGCAGGCGCGCGCATTCGTCAGCGTCGAGGTCGAGACCGACAACGTCATCTCATGGGTGACGCTGTGGGGCGAGCCGTTCAGCCTGGGCTGAGCCCGAGCCGGATACCCCTGGCGGCCTGCGGATTCGATCTCAGAACTCGTGCCGGCCGCCGGCGCTCTTGCTGCTCTCCGAGAGCAGATCGCGGATCTCGGCGAGCAGTGCGACCTCGGTCATCACCGCTTCCTTCTCGGTGCCGAATCGCTTCATCAGGCGGCCCGCCGGCAGGATCAGGATGAAGTACAAGATCGCCGCGATCAGAATGAAGTTGACCACGGCGGTGACGATCGGGCCGAGTGCGATGAACGTGGACGGCTTACTGGAATCCAGATAGAAGCCCCAGCCGTGTTCGTTCGCGCCGCCGAACAAATCCAAGAGGGGATTGACGATTCCGTTCACGATGGCGGTGACGACCGCGGTGAACGCGGTACCGATGACCACCGCAACCGCCAGATCGATCACGTTCCCACGGAGCAGGAAATCCCTGAAACCCTTCAGCATTGCGGCTCCTGTCTCATCCGGCGTGCCCCCGCCTCGCCGTTCGGTCTGGTCGTGGCATCCGATGCGATCGCTTTCCGCTATCGAATGAGGTACTCGGGATGCTAACGGACAGTTACGGCAAATGCTTGGCGAACACAGCGAACATCAGTGAAACACCACGGTCAGCGCCGTCTGCAACGAGGCGGCCGCGACGGTGGTCGCATGGCCCGGATCGAGTGCCAGCAGCACGATTCGGTCGGGGGCGGCTCGGGTCCGGGAGCCTGCGTCGGCGGCGCCGGAGATCAAGACCACCGCGGCATCGGACGCGAGGGTGTGCGCGGACGGTGAACGCCCCCGTGGCGCAACCGTATCCGGATCGCCGTGGCCGCCGGTCTCTTCCGCGGCGACCACGTCCACCCGGTCGCCGGGCCGAAGAATATCGGCAATGGCGTTGTCCGCCAATCGCATCGGCACGATCCGGGCATTCGGCACACCGGTCGCCGCGGCTGCCCGCCGGGGGCCGACGATCCGGAGATCGGTCAGTATTTCCCCGGCGTGCACGGCGCCCGTGGAGGTCGCGCCGAGCAGTTTCGCGGGATCGGTGACGGCGCCGTCCGGTATCGCGTCGGGTGGCAGGTTCGCGCCCCGCAGATCCGCGGGGGACAACACCTGTCCGGGTGCCACATCCCGCGCCGCGACGACGACCGGCGTGCGATGCCCGGCGGGGTCGCCGCGCAGGGCGACGACGGCCGCGGCGGCGGCCAGTCCGACGGCCGACAGGCGCCGTATCAGCGTCACGTCGAGCCAGGGTGGCCGTATCCGGGACAGGAATTCGGTGCCGCGAGCACGGCCGAGATCGGCGTCGAGGGGGCGTAGACGATCGAATCGCAAGGTCCGCATACCGGCCACCGTAGGGGCCGCAGCAGCTCGGTCATCCCGGAAAAGAGCAGGTCAGAACTTCTCTGTGGATAACGAAGAGGCTGTGGACAACCGGAGACCGGCGCGGACAGAAGACAGTGGCCGACCGGGCGGTCCGTGGCCGCCCGATTGCGGGCCGGGTCAGGCGACGGCGGTGCTGGTCGACGAGGAGCTCGACGAGGAACCCGAGCTGCTCGACGAGCCGGCCGAGCTGCTCGAGGCGGACGAATCGCTCGACTTGGATTCGCTCGACTTCGCGGCGGGCTCGCTGGCCGACGAGGAGCCGTTGCGGCTGTCGGTGCGGTAGAAGCCGCTGCCCTTGAAGACGATGCCGACCGAGTTGAACAGCTTGCGCAGCTTGCCGTTGCACTTTTCGCAGGTGGTCAGGGCGTCATCGGAGAACGACTGCACGATGTCGAACTTGTCGCCACACTGCGTGCACTGATACGAGTAAGTAGGCACCTGCGAACCTCCACGGTTTTCGTCTTTTAGCACTCTACAGCCGACAGTGCCAACAGTGCCAATCCGGTATTGATTCCCATGGTGCCGGTGCGGTCGGGCGGCGGTGCGGTGGTCTCGCTCTCACCGTGGCACCGGGCGGACGTCGATCCGGCGATCGTCCGCGTCGAGCGTGCACAGCCCGGCCTCCGGCAGCAGAGCCCAGCCCATGCGCCGATCGTGGGGTTCCTCCGGCAACACATCCAGCAGTTCCGAGTCCCGGACGACGGCCACCAGGCGTGCGTCCGGTCGTGCCGCGGGCAGTGTCCGGTCGTAGTAGCCGGCGCCTCGTCCCAGCCGCACGCCGCGCCGATCGACGGCGAGCGCGGGTATCACGATCACCTCCGGCCACTCGATCGCAACCACGCCCAGCGGCGGTCCCTCGGGCTCGAGCAGGCCGTAGCGGGCGCGCCGCAGCCCTTCGATTCCGGTGTACTCCGCCCAGTCCAGTGGTCCGGGCGGTCCGGTCACGGGGACCATCACCCGGGCCCCCGCGGCCCGCAGCGCGTCGAGCATCGCCACCGAACCGGGTTCACCCGCGACCGGGAGATACCCGGCCACCCACGCCGAGCCCGGAGCACCAGAGCCGGATCCGCCCGCCGGGCGGTGCCGCTCGCCACCGGACCCATCGATACGCGACCGGTCGATGTCAAGTACCCGCGTCACGGAACGGGCCAGGGCGTCGGCCTCCGCGGCCCTGACCTCCGGCGGCACCGCCGCCCGGGCGGCCAGCAATTCCGCTCGCCACCGCCCCTTGTCCCGCTGACCGGCGATCTCCACAGGCTCACCCTAGGTGGGCGAACGGTGAGTTTGCCCGCTCCCGTGTTTCCAGGTGCCCTCGGCGGGGAATCGCTGACCCGACGCGGTATCGCGAACACGCTGGTAACGCAGTGAAACCATGGTTGCGGCCGGTTCCCCGACGGGTAGTCGCGGGGGTCGGCGGCGGACCTCGGCAGGGTTGCTGCCGCACCGTTTCGGTGCGACGGCGCCGCCGCGGCCGCCTAGGCTTCCCAGATGCCGGGCCGGTGTTGAGCCGGTCCGACGACAAGAGCGATGGATAGGGTGTGCACTTATGACAGCTGACGCCGGATCGGACGCGACGCAGGCCGTGCGTTCCTGCTTCCGTACCGCGGTGGTCCCCGCGGCCGGACTCGGGACACGGTTCCTGCCCGCGACCAAGACCGTGCCGAAAGAGCTGCTGCCGGTGGTGGACACGCCCGGTATCGAATTGGTGGCCGCCGAGGCCGCCGGATCGGGCGCCGAGCGGCTGGTCATCGTGACCTCGCCCGGTAAGGACGGGGTCGTCGCCCACTTCGTCGAGGACCTGGTGCTGGAGAGCACGCTCGCCGAGCGCGGGAAGTTCCAGCTGCTGGAGAAGGTGCGCAAGGCTCCGGGCCTGCTCGATGTGACCTCGGTGGTGCAGGACGAGCCCCTCGGGCTGGGCCATGCCGTCGCCCAGGCCGAGCAGGCGCTCGACCCCGACGAGGACGCCATCGCGGTGCTGCTGCCCGACGATCTGGTGCTGCCCTGCGGCGTCCTCGACGTGATGAGCCGTGTCCGCCGCAAACGCGGCGGCACGGTGCTGTGCGCGATCGACGTCCCGAAGCAGGAGGTCAGCGCCTACGGCGTCTTCGACGTGGAGCCGGTGACCGACAGTACGAACCCCGACGTGCTGCGTGTGGTCGGCATGGTGGAGAAGCCGGCGCTCGAGGAGGCGCCGTCGACCTTCACCGCCGCGGGCCGGTATCTGCTCGATCGCGCGATCTTCGACGCATTGCGCCGCATCGAGCCGGGTGCGGGCGGTGAGCTGCAGCTCACCGACGCCGTATCGCTGTTGATCGCGGAGGGACATCCGGTACATGTCGTTGTCCACCGTGGGTCGCGCCACGACCTCGGCAACCCTGGCGGTTATCTTCGTGCTGCGGTCGATTTCGCTTTGGAGCGAGACGAATACGGCCCCGCCTTGCGCGAGTGGTTGCAGCGTCGGCTTGCTCCGGATTGGAACCCGCAGCTGATCTCGTCGTGACGACGGGGTCGGCCGGGTCCCGTCACCGCGGGACCGGGTGATCAGTCGGAGTAAAGGGGAAGGGCGGCATGCGCTCGGTTGAGGACCAGCAGATCAAGGTGACCGCGGCGGCCGTGGCCCCGCGGCCGGTCCGGGTCGCGATCTCCGAGGCTCAGGGTCTGCTGTGTGCCGAGGACGTGGTCACCGAGCGTCCGCTGCCCGGATTCGATCAGGCCGCCATCGACGGTTATGCCGTGCGCAGCGTGGACGTGCAGGGCGCCGGCGCCGACATCCGCACCGAGGACGGCGATCCCATCGAGCTGACGCTGCCGGTGGTCGGCGAGGTCGCGGCCGGTTCGCGCCAGCCGATCCGACTGCAGCCGCGGCAATCGGTGCGCATCGATACCGGCGCGCCGCTGCCGACCCTCGCCGACGCCGTGCTGCCGCTGGATTTCACCGACGGTGGCCGGGCCCGGATCAAGATCTACGAGCCGGTTCGCTCCGGTGATTACGTGCGGCGCATCGGTGACGACGTGCAACCCGGCGATATCGCGGTCCGGGCGGGCACCATCATCGGCGCGGCGCAGGTCGGCCTGCTGGCGGCGGTCGGCCGGGACAAGGTGCTGGTGCATCCCCGGCCGCGGCTGTCGGTGATCTCGATCGGTGGTGAGCTGGTCGACATCGATCGCACGCCCGGCCCGGGACAGGTCTACGACGTGAACTCCTACGCGCTCGCCGCCGCCACCCGCGACGCCGGCGCCGACGTGAATCGGGTCGGCATCGTCAGCGCCGATCCCAAGCGCCTGCGCGATGTGGTCGAGGGACAGCTCGTGCGTTCGGAGGTCGTCGTGATCGCGGGTGCGGTCGGCGGCTGGGCCTCCGAGCAGATCCGCGAGGCCCTGGAGGGGCTGGGTGAGCTGACGATCGACCGGGTGGCCATGCATCCGGGCTCGGTACAGGGCTTCGGCCGGCTCGGCCGCGACGAGGTGCCGACCTTCCTCCTCCCGTCGAATCCCGTTGGCGCCCTAGTCGTTTTCGAGATCATGGTGCGGCCGCTGATCCGGATCGCGCTGGGCCGCCGGCATCCGATGCGCCGCGTGGTGCGGGCCCGCACGATCATGCCGATCACCTCGATGGAGGGCCGGCGCGGTTACCTGCGCGCCCAACTGATGCGCGACGAGCAGACCGGTGAATACCTGGTGCAGCCGCTGGGGGTGAACGGCTCGTCGCATCTGCTCTCGACCCTGGCCGAGGCCAACAGCCTGATCGTCATCGACCCGGAGGTCACCGATATTCGCACCGGTGACGAGGTCCAGGTCGCATTTCTCGCACAGCGCGGGTGATCTGTGGACATGAACGTATTCCGGGCCGCCCAGCATCCGGGCTGGCCCGCACATCTCGGTCCGGTTCGAGTCGCGGGTGGGCGAGTGACCCTGCGCCCGATCCGGCTGCGGGACGCGGCGGCCTGGTCGCGAATCCGCCTGCGCGACCGCGAACATCTGGAGCCGTGGGAGCCGACCGGCCGGGGTAGCTGGGAGGCGCGCAATCACGCCTCCAACTGGCCGTCGCTGTGGTCGAGCCTGAAGGCCGAGGCGCGCCGGGGGGCGATGGTGCCGTTGGTGATCGAGGTGGACGGATCCTTCGGCGGCCAGCTGACCATCGGCAACATCGTGCGGGGTGCGTTGCGTTCGGCCTGGATCGGCTACTGGGTCGCCAAGGACGTCGGCGGCCAGGGTGTCGCCACCGCCGCGCTGGCGATGGGACTGGACCACTGCTTCGGGCCCGTGGGCCTGCACCGGGTGGAGGCGACGGTGCGGCCGGAGAATCTGGCCAGCCAGGCGGTACTGCGCAATGTGGGCTTCCGCGAGGAGGGCACGTTGCGGCGCTATCTGGACGTCGACGGCGCGTGGCGCGACCATCTGCTGGTCGCGATGACCGTCGAGGAGGTGTCCGGCACGGTCGTCGATCGCCTCATCCGCTCGGGTCGTGCCACGCCGCCGTGAGCGGCCCGGTCGCGCGGCGTTTTTCGGCGGTGACGCGCCCGGGCCTGGTGATGACCGCCTTGTGACGGGTGGGGCAGGTGTGGGCGGCGCGCCTGCGGGATATTCCTGTGACGCCGCATTAACCTACGGACGTCGGTGGTGCGTCCGGTGCCAGGACGAAACAGGTGGCGAGAACCTGCCCAGCGGTCGAGAAGGGACAGTGGTCAGGCGGGGACGGAGGTGGGAGCGCGATGCCGAATTCGATCTTGTGGATCGCGCTCGTCGTGCTCTGGGTCTTCGTGCTGTTCCCGATGCTGGCCGATCGGCATCCGCGGATCCGCCGCACCACGGACGTGGCCCTGGCAACCCGGGTGCTGCATCGAGGTGGTACCAGACGACGTGCGAAGAAAGGGCCGGCCACCGGGCATGAGACCGATCCGGACTGGGTGCCGACCCCTCGGCAGAAAAGGCTTTCCCACGGCGATGATGCGGAGGACCGGATGACGACATCGGCCGATGAGCCCGTCATCGAGGACGACCGGAACGCACCCGAGCGCGCCGAATCGGAGGTGACGCGGGCCCACCGGAGCGCCGGTGATCCGCCCGGTCGCGCCGACGGGGGCGAGGAGCACGCCCGTGAAACCCCCGGCGACGCCGTCGATGCCGAGCCGGGCGACGAGCACGACGACTTCGGCGAAGTCGATCGCGACGGCGATCTCGCCGGAGACGCCCGCGCCGACGATCCGGACGATGCCGAGGAAGGTGAAGAGGTCGACGACGTCCCGGCCGCCGCCGAGACCGAGGATCGCCCGCAGGCGAGCATGGCCCGCATCCCACCCGCACCGAACGCGGCTGTTCCGGCCCGGCGCGGCGATGTGGATCCGGACGACGAGCTCGATGATCTCGACGACGGCGCCGACGGCGAACCCGGATCGGCCGCACGCGATTTCGTCCCCTCCCGGCGTGGCCGTGGCGGGTTCGATCCGGAGGCCGACGCCATCGCGCGCGCGGCCCGGTATCGCTTCCGGCAGCGCACCGCACTCGGATTGATCCTGAGCACACTGCTTTTCGGCGCCTTCGCGATCGCCGTGAGCGCGACCCTGTGGTGGGGGTGTGCGCTTTCGGTGGTGGCCTTCGGGGGCTATCTGGCCTACCTGCGGCGGCAGGTGCGCTTCGAGGAGGACATCCGCCGCCGCCGCGCGGCACGGCTGTCCGGAGCGCGGCAGCGCCCCGCCGAGAACGCCGAAGCCGTTGCGCAGGAAAGGGTCCGGGCCGAGCGTCGTCCGGGGATGGATCGCGACGCCGCCCGCGCGCTGCGCCGGCGCGCGGTGGTGCTCGACGTCGACGACGAGGACCCGCTGTTCGACCATCTGGAACATTTCGACGCCGCCGCTGCCCGGGCCACCCGGAACCGGGCCGCGGGTGGTGAAATCCGCCGCGCCGCAGGCGAATAGGAGCCGGGGAGCCGGTTGCCGACGGCCGCCGCATCGTAGCCAGGAGCTGCGAGCGGCGGCCGTTTCGGTGTGCCCTGGCGTTTTTTCGCGGCTGTGGCCGGACGAATCGGCGCTCGTGGCTAACTCTCCGCATCTCATAGGGGAGGTGGTGTGTGGTGGGCTGTCAGCCGGAATGTGAAACGTCCGTGTCCACTCACCGGGAGTGCCGAGAAGGCGGCAAATTCATAGGTAACCTTTTGTCGCTGTGATCTCCCCGTTACGAGTGGCTCGCGAGCTATTTCCGGAGTAAGCTCGGGCACCGTGCAGAATCGCTGTCCACAAGATCGAAGGATTTAATCCTTCCGGTACGGATGCGTGGTCACGGGTATTGACACGCCGCAGCAGGTGAGGACGCTGCGCGTGGGGTAGCTGGGCGGTTGGAAGGGTTGATCGACGTGTATGAAAGCACTCTGCTATCGATTTTCACCGGCCTGCTCGCGTAACAGATCGAGAAATCGCGATGAACAATTCAACGGTCATCGACGAGATCGAGGTCGATCTTGCCGAACGGGTAACCGCGCTCGATCTCTATCGCCGCTGGGAAATGCAGCAATGGCAGGCGCAGAGCCTGGAATACGAGCGCGATGCCGAGGGCTGGACCCGGCTGCCGGCCTTCGCGCGGTTGCCGCTGCTGGCCACCCTGGCCCGCTTCCTGGTCGGCGAGACGACCGTGACCGAGACCTTGGCGCCGCTGGCCTACGCCGCGCCCGAGGTCGACTACAAGATGTATCTGGCCACCCAGCTGGCCGACGAGGCGCGCCACACCGTCTTCTTCCGGCGCTACCTCGCCTTTCTCTCGGAGACCCTCGGCAACGAGGAGTTATCGCAGGTCAGTGGCGTCGATCGGGTGGGCGACCTGTTCGAGAAGGCGCTCGTGGACGCGGTCGAGCGGGTGCGGGCGGACCCGGGCGACATCGCCGCCTGGTACGAGGGCGTGGTGGTCTACCACCTGCTGGTCGAGGGTGCGGTGGCGATGACCGGTCTGCACACCGTGCTGGGAACCGTGCGGGCGCTGCCACGCTTCGACATTCTGCGGACCGGTATCACGAATGTCGCCCGCGACGAATCGCGGCATATTTCCTTCGGTGTGCTGGCATTGCGCAACGGAGTGCGCGGCGGACAGCGCGACCATATTGTCGCGATGATTCGCAAACATATTCCGGCGGCCGCCCGGACATTGGTCGATCCGGAAACGCGTGATCCATTTCCGCGATTGGTGCCGGTGTTGCGGAAACGCGCCGAAATACTTCAGGAGCAATGGGAATTCGCGGAGAGTTCTCTCGGCCGGAGAATGACGTCGATCGGAATTCCTTCGGACACCATTTCGGAACTCACGAAGAATTGGCGGGAATCCTGTGCGGCAGCCGCGGGAGAATATGCCGATCTGCACGGTGAATCACATCCCATCACGTACCTCGTTCGATGAACAAAAACAACTCGGGAGCATTTCGTGGACGAAAATGAAGTGCGCGACCAGGTACGGGAACTGGTCCGTCGGCACGCCCCCCAGCCTTCGGCGGAATTGGCCTCCGATGATGTGCTGGCCGAACAGCTGGGCTACGACTCGCTGGCCCTGATCGAACTCGCGCTCGGCCTGCAGGTGCGTTTCGGCATCGACGCCGGCGGCGATTCCGGTGCGACGAATGTGGTGACCGTCGGCGATATCGAGCAGATGGTGTGTGACGCGCTGCGGGCGAAACAGCCATGACCGGATTGCTCGACTGGCTGGCCTACGACGGCGAGGAACGAGGCTGGACCATCGCCGACAACGGCGATTGGCGCCGCATCGCCTATCCCCGGTTGAGTGAACAGGTGCGACGGGTGGCCGCGGCCTGTATCGAGGCCGGGGTACGTCCGGGTGCGGTGGTTTCCATCGTGGAATCGGCCCCGGAACGATTCATGACGAATTTCTTCGGCGTGCTGGCCGCGGGAGCCACTCCCAATCCGCTGGCGCCGCCACTACCACTGCAGAACGAGTCGGCGTATCGGCAGCAACTGTCCGCATTGCTGGCCGCGGCCGCTCCCTCGGCGATCATCGTGGCGGAGGAACTCGCCGGAGTGGTTCATCCGGTGCTCGAATCCGTGGGCGGGGTCACGATTGTCGGCACGTCGAATGCGACTCCCGCCGTGACCGAACTGCCGGGGTGTGCGCCGGACCGCATCGGTTTGCTCCAATTCACCTCCGGCAGTAGTGGTTCGCCCAAAGCGGTCCGGGTATCGGTGGCGAATCTGGAGGCCAATTGCGCCGCGATCGACCGGTGGCTGGAGTTTCGCCCGACTGACCGGATCGCCACCTGGCTGCCGCCGTATCACGATATGGGCCTGATCGGCTGCATCATCACGCCGACCATTCTGAATCTGGACATTCAGGCCATGACGCCGATCGATTTCATTCGGGATCCGTTGTCGTGGCTGTCCTGTTTCGGCCGCGACGGCGCGACGATCACCGCGACGCCGAACTTCGCGCTGGCGTATCTGCTGCGAAAGATGACCGACGAGGCCTTGGCCGGAATGGATTTCGATCCCTGGCGAGTGATGATCGTGGGCGCCGAACGGATCGATCCGGCGATTCTGCGCGGATTCGCCGAGCGATTGGCGCCCTACGGATTCGATTCGCGCACACCGTGTCCCGCCTACGGGCTGGCCGAGGGCACGCTCGCGGTCTCCGGCCTACGGCCGTCGGAGCCGGTGCAGGCCGCCGCGGTGACACCCGAAACCGGCGCCGTGGACGGTCCGTTCGAGCTGATGTCGGCGCCGCTCGAGGACGGCCGGCGGTGGCTGGTCGGGTGTGGCGCACCGCTGGACGGAGTGACGGTGCGGACCGCGGCGACCGACGAATATGCCGGAGCGCCGGGCGAATTGATCGTCGGTGGCCCGAGCGTCGCCCGGGAATACCAGACGGCGGAGGGCACCCGCGATCTGTCGCGTGCCGAGGACGGTGCTCTGGCGACCGGTGATGCGGGGCTGCTGGTGGGTGGGCAGCTGTATCCGATCGGCCGGGTCGGCGACGCGGTGAAGGTGCGGGGCCGCACGATCTACGCCGAGGACATCGAGGCGGCCGTGGTGGAGGCCTTCGGCGTGCCCGCCAACCGAGTGGTCGCGCTGGCCGGCAACGCCTTCGGCGCCGCACGCGTCGCCGTGCTGGTCGAGGACAAGCCGGTCGAGGCCGTGCGGCTGCGGCAGGTCCTGGCCGGGCAGCTGGGAACGGATACGTCGCTGCGGTTGTTCATCGGCGACCGGGGACTCATCGCGCGCACCACCAGCGGCAAGCCGCGGCGGCGGGTGATGTGGAACCAGTTGCTGCAGGGCGAATTCGACGCCCTGGAGAGGAGTTGACGATGGCGCCGGTACCGCTGTCGACCGTCGACCACATGTGGACGGCGAATATGGCCGGTCCGCTGCAGTTCGTGGTGGAGTTCGGCGAGGTGCTCGACGCCGATCGGATCGTCGAGGCCTATATCGAGACGGCCCGCGAATTCGTCGGCGCCGACGCGGCGCTGGTGCAACTCGACGAGCGCACCTTGGCGATGGATGTCGACGACCCGCGCCCCGCGATCCGGGCCACGGTCGCCGAATCCACCGTGCCGCTGAGCGAATGCCTCGATCCGGTCGAGATCGGAGTGGGGCATGTGCTCGCCCGCGGGCGGGTGGTGACCCGCGGCGACCGCACGGCCGTCGGGCTGTCGATGTCGCACGGCCTGGCCGACGGCTACGGCATGTTCTTCTTCCTGGCGGCCTGGGCGGCCCGGGCCCGCGGCGCTCGCTTCCTGTCGCCGCGCTGCGACCGCGAGGTGCTCACCCGCCCGCAGGCACGCGACCGCGACAGCGTCGATCCGGACGCGTTGCGCCGGGCGGGATTCGTGACGGTCGAGCCGGATCTGGAACTGCCCGAGCTCGACGTCCACACCGGTCGGCTGGATCTCGCCGAATGCGAGGCGCAAGCCGAGGTTTCGGGGTTGTCGACCGCGGATCTGGTGGCAGCGGGCCTGTTTCGCGACTACGCCGCGACCAAGGACACCGACCTGGTGACCCTGGCCTGCCCGGTCGACATCCGCCGCTTCGTCCGCGAACTCGGCCCGACCTATTTCGGCAACGCCTTCGTGCAGGTGCTGATCGATGTCGAGACCGAGCGCGTCCGTAACGCCTCGGTGCCGGAGATCGCCGGCTGGGTGCGTGACGCGATCGCCACCGCGCCCGGACGCATCGACGACGCGATCGCCGAACTCGAGGCGTTCCTGCAGGTGCACGGCATCGCGGGACTCGACCGGGTCTGGGGATATCCGCCGCAGTCGGGCTTTTTGGTCAGCAATCTGTCCCGGATCCCCGCCTCCTGGCTGGATTTCGGTGCCGGGCCGCCGGTCGGTCTGGTGACGCCGGGCCGCCGGCCGCGCCAGGACGGGTGCTATCTGCTGCCCGACCCCGAGCGGGCGCACAGCCTGCAGTGGGCCTCCACACTCGAGCACGAACCGGCCGCGCGTTCGTAGAGAGACGAATCCGATATGGCTGCAGCGATGACCTACAGCATGGCCGTCGGCGATCGCGACGCGGCGCGCCTGGCCCTGCTCGATCAGCATTACAACCCGAGTTCGCGTGCCTTCCTCGAATCGGTCGGGCTCTGCGCCGGCGCGACGGTGGCCGATATCGGCTGCGGGCACGGCGCGATGACGGCCTGGCTGGCCGAGCGGGTCGGACCCGACGGCGTCGTCTACGCCGTCGACGCCTCCGCCGAACAGCTCGAGATCGCGCGCCGCCTGGTGGGCGATCTGCCGCAGGTGCGCTACGTGCACGCGCGCATCGAAGACGCACCGCTCGAACCCGGTTCGGTCGATTGGGTGTACAGCCGCTTTCTGCTGATGCACGTGGCCGACGCCGCCGCCGCGCTCACCGCGATGGAGCGCATGCTCGCCGACGACGGCGCGCTGCTGCTGGAGATGTCCGATGTCGGGGCGCTGCGATTCGTGCCCGCCGACGATCCCGCCGCGGATCTGTGGCGGGAGTGGTGGTTCGCCCTCGGCCGGGCGCGCGGCGCCGCCCACGACATCTACGAGCGCACCCCACAGCTGCTCACCGAGGCCGGCTTCATCATCGCGCGTCGCGACCGCTTCCAGCCGGTCTCGGCGATGCCCGAGGCGAAGATGTTGCACGCCTTGGGATTCGAACAGTGCGTGCCGGCCTACCTCGAACACGCCGGCGCCGATCCGGCGGCCATCGATGCCCATCGCGCCTTCCTGCAGCGCGTCGTCCCGGATACCGACATCGCCGTCGAACTGTATGCGACCAGCCAGTATTTCGCCCGCAAACGTCCGCGGGCACGAAGATTGTGAGCCTCCGCCATGGTGAGAACACCAGCCGCGCAACCGAAGTCGATCATGGGGATCAGCGGTCTGCACAACAGTGTGCCGTTCAAGCAGGCCCGCTTCCCGGGGCTGGAGTGGCGCGACTACCGCATCACCCAGGGCTTCGATTCCGCGGCGGCACTGCTGCACGACGGCGAGCTGGTCAGCGCGGTGGCCGAGGAGCGGTTCACCGGCGAGAAGGCGACCGGCGCCTTTCCCGAACACGCCATCCGATTCGGCTGTGAACGAGCCGGAATCTCGGTCGATTCGCTCGACGTGCTCGCCCACGGCTTCTCCTACGAGCCGCTGCGAGCCGAATTCGAACACAGCGAACTCGGACGCGCGCGGTTCCGCGAGGTCTTCGCCCGGCAGGTGCTGCTGGACAAACTCACCGAGACCTTCGGCGGCGACTGGGACGACCGGCTGGTGCAGGTACCGCATCACCTGGCCCACGCGGCCAGCACGTTCTATCCCAGCGGATTCGATTCGGCGCTGATCCTCGTCGCCGACGGCATGGGGGAGCAGCACAGCGCGACCGTCGCGCTCGGAACGGATGCGGGCATCGAACCGATCGCGACGGTCTCGGAACTGAATTCCCTCGGAATTCTCTACGGCGTCTTCACCTACTATCTGGGCTTCGCGTTCGGCCTCGACGAGTACAAGATCATGGGGCTGGCGCCCTACGGTGACCACCGCAAACACTTCGCGGCGATGATGGATCTCATTCATCTGCGGCCCGACGGTACTTTCACGATTCCCATCCTGTACCGCAACGAAACCGATCTGGACCGGGAAACCTACCGCGGCACACTGAAAGCGATCGAGGAGATCTTCGGCCCGGCCCGCGGCCCCGACGACGAGTTGACCGACCACCACCGCGATATCGCCGCCGCCCTGCAGGCGGCGCTCGAGGCGACCCTGCTGCACACGCTGCGGCACTTCCGCAAACAGACCGGTGCGAAGAATCTGTGCATGGCCGGCGGGGTCGCGCTCAACTGCACGGCCAACGGCGTGATTCTGCGCAGCCGCCAGTTCAAGCGCATGTTCATCCAATCCGCCGCCGGTGACGACGGCACCGCGCTGGGTGCGGCGCTGTATGTGCACCACCAGCGCGAGGGGGCCGCCCCGATCGCGGGTATCGCGACACCGCTGAACGGCCCGGAATACTCCGACGAGCAGATCGCGGCGGCACTCGCGGGCCGGACCGATTGCACCGCAACCCGATTCGACGATTTCGCGGCGCTCGCCGCCGAATTGGGCCGCCGGTTGGCCGCCGGGCAGATCGGGGCGCTGTTTCAGGGACGTCTGGAATACGGTCCGCGCGCCCTGGGCAATCGCAGCATTCTCGGCGACCCGCGCCATCCGCGCATGCGCGACATCATCAACGCGAAGGTGAAGAAGCGGGAGGGCTTCCGCCCCTTCGCTCCCGCCGTCCTCGACGAGTACGCGACCACGTATTTCGACATCAAGGACGCCGAGGTCGACACCTATGCCTGGATGCTGTTCATCACCTCGGTGCGGCCGGAATTCCGCGAGGGGCTGCCGGCGGTCACCCATGTCGACGGATCGGCTCGGGTGCAGACGGTGTCGCGCGAGCGCAACGAGCGGTTCTGGACGGTGATCGACGCCTTCCGGCAGGAGACCGGCACACCGATCCTGCTGAACACCTCGTTCAACGTGAAGGGCCAGCCGATCGTGTGCACGCCGGCCGAGGGCCTGGACACCTTCGTCACCGCCGGACTGGACGTGCTGGCCATCGGCAATTACCTGGTAGAGCCGGTTCGCGCCGGATAAGTGGGATCGAGTTACTGTGCAAGCCGACTTTCTTCCCGGCGTCATCGCCATCGCCACCGATTTCCGCCGCGCACCGGTGCAGCGATACCTGCGTGCCCGGGAAGAGCATCGTCCCCGCTCGTCGGGTCCAGCAGTGGCGGCATTGATCGCCCTGATCCACCGGTATTCCGAACACGCCGAGGTCGCACTCGGAGTGATTGCGCCGGAGGATGATTCACCGAGTCCGTTGCGGGTGGCCGTCGAGCCGGATCGCACGGCGCAGGCGCTGGCCGCAGAGGTCGATGCGGCCCGCTCGCGAGCGGCGGCCGCACGCGCCGGCTTCGACATCGACGAATTGATCGCGACGCTCTGTCCCACACCGGTATTCGATCGCCATCCGCTGTTCCAGATCGCCTACTGCGAAATCACCGGCGAGCACGACCCGGACGCGGCGGAGGACGCGCTCGAGGCCGTCGTCGGCTGCGATCTGGTCTTCGTCGAGGATCGCGGCGCGGGTGAACTGCGCTGCGAATACGATGCGGAGCTGTTCGAACCGCAGACGGTGCGGCGGCTGCTGGCGCAGTGGGCGATGCTGATCGACGCGTTCATCGCGCAGCCGGATACCGCGCTCGCGGCCTTGCCGATGCTGCCGGAGGAGGACCGGGCGGCCCTCGACGAGTGGTCGACCGGGCCGCAGCCGGCCCGTCCCGCGACGACGCTGCACGCACTGATCGCCGAACGAGCGGCGAGCCGGCCCGGCAGTCCCGCCGTGGTGTCCGAGGCGGGCACGCTGAGTTACGGCGAACTCGACGACCGCGCCGCGCGGGTCGCCGGATATCTGAGCGCCGCGGGGGTGCGGCCCCGGCAGATCGTCGCGCTGTGCCTGCGGCGTTCGCCGCGGGTGCCGGTGCTGGCGCTCGGTGTCATGAAGGCCGGTGCGGCCTATCTACCGCTGGATCCCGCGGATCCGGATGCGCGGCTGGCGACGATCCTGGCGGATTCCGGGGCGTCGGTGGTGCTGTGTGACGACGCCGAGATCGCCGAACGCTTATCCGCCGAGGGCGTCACGGCGATCGATCTGGACGCCGTAGGGGACGAACTGGACCGGACCGAGCCCGCACCCGCCCGCGTCGGCGCGCCGACGGATCTCGCCTACGTCATCTACACCTCCGGTTCGACCGGCCGGCCCAAGGGTGTGCTGATCGAACATGCGGCGATCTGTAATCGCCTGCTGCACGACGCGATTCGCATCGACGAGTCCGACCGGGTGCTACAGAAGACGCCGCTGACGTTCGACGTGTCGGTGTGGGATCTGTTCTACCCGCTGGTGCACGGCGCGCAGTCGGTCCTGTGTGATGCCGAGGGGCATCGGGATTCGCGCTATCTCCTGGATGTCATTCGCGCGCGGGAGATCACCGTCGCGCACTTCGTGCCCTCGATGCTGCGCACGTGGCTGGCCGAGCCCGGCGCCGAGGCCTGCACCTCGCTGCGGTACGTGACCACCAGCGGTGAGGCGCTACCCGCCGACGTGGCCGCCGAATTCCACCGGCTGCTGCCGGATACCGCGCTCTACAACTACTACGGACCGACCGAAGCGGCCGTCGACGTCACCGGCGAACAGGTGCTTCCGGGGGCGGCGGTCACCCTCGGCCGACCGATCGAGAATGTGCGCGCCCTCGTCCTGGACGCCGCGGGACAGCTCGTGCCGGTGGGTGTTCCGGGGCAGCTGCATCTGGCCGGGGTCTGTCTGGCACGTGGCTATGTCGACCCCGCCGACGAGATCGGCCGCTTCGTGGCCGACCGGCGGACCGGAGAACGGCTGTACGCCACCGGTGATCGTGTGCGGCGGCTACCCGACGGACGCCTGGAGTATCTCGGCCGGGCCGACCATCAGCTCAAATTGCGTGGTCTGCGGATCGAAGCCGGTGAGGTCGAGGCCGCGTTACGCTCCGCCGAGGGAGTGCGCGAGGCCGTGGTCACGGTCTTCGGCGATGATCCGCAGCGGAGCGAACTGGTCGGCTACGTGAGCGCCGCCGCCGCGGGTGTCGACACCGACGCGGTGCGCGCACATGCCCGTACTCTGCTGCCGGCGTATATGGTGCCCGCGAAAATCGTTGTGCTCGAGGAGTTTCCCCGCAACACGGCCGGGAAGATCGATCGCAGGAGTTTGCCCGCGCCCGTCGTCGCGGTGCCCGGCTCGACCGCCGCCTCACCGAGCGATCTCTCCGACGCGATAGCGGCGGTCTGGGCGCAAGTGCTCGAGTGTGATTCGGTGCACGCCACCGCGAATTTCTTCGATCTGGGCGGCAATTCACTGCTCGTCGCCCGGGTGCACCTGGCACTGGAAGAGGCGCTCGGGATCTCGATCGCGCGCACGGACCTGTTCCGCTATCCGACCGTGGCCGCACTGGCCGCGGCCCTCGCCGGTTCGGTCGCTGCCCGGGAGTCGGTCGACGATGCCGGCGACCACAGCGGTCCGTTCGCGGTGATCGGCATGGCCGTGCGGGTGCCGGGCGCTGCCGATCTCGACGAATTCTGGGATGTCATCGCGGATGCGCGCACGACGATGACCGAACTCGACGACGAGCAGTTGCGGGCCGCGGGCGAATCGGAGGAGCGCATCGCCGCGCCGAATTACGTGCGCACCGCGGCCGTCCTGGACGATATCGCCGGATTCGACGCCGAGTACTTCGGTTTCACCGCCCGCGAGGCCCAGGTCACCGATCCGCAGCATCGGCTGCTGCTGGAATGCGCGGTCGAGGCGCTCGAACACGCGGGCTACGGTGGTGCGCCGCAGCGTCCGCGCACCGGGGTGTTCGTGGGCGGGCTGCCCAGCAGCTACTTCCACCGCTATTTCGCCGACGACTTCACGCAGCTGCCCTCCACCCAGCACTATCAGATCAAGGTCGGCAACGAACCCGACTTCCTGCCCACCTCGATCGCCTACCGCCTCGACCTGCACGGACCGGCCGTCACCGTGCAGAGCGCCTGTTCGACCTCGCTGGTCGCGGTCCATCTGGCCTGCCAATCCATCGGCCGCGGCGAATGCGAGATCGCCCTGGCCGGCGGGGTCGCGGTGCGCGTGCCGGATCGGGTCGGCTACCTGCATCAGGAGGGGATGGTCGCCTCGCCGGACGGGCACTGTCGCGCCTTCGACGAGCAGGCCGGCGGCACCGTCTTCGGCAACGGGGCGGGCGTGGTCGTGCTCAAACGGCTCGACGCCGCGGTGCGCGACGGTGACCGGATCTTCGCCGTGGTGCGCGGCACCGCGATCAACAACGACGGGTCCGCGAAGGTCGGGTTCACCGCGCCGAGTGTCGACGGCCAGGTCGAGGTCATCCGCCGGGCGCATCGCGTGGCCGGGGTGGCGCCGGCGGAGATCGGATACGTCGAGGCGCACGGTACCGCCACGCCGATGGGGGATCCGATGGAGATCGCCGCCCTCACCGAGGCATTCGGCGGTCCGCGCGCGGACCGGTGCGAGGTCGGATCGGTGAAGGCGAATATCGGCCACCTCGATACCGCCGCCGGTGTGGCGGGATTCGTCAAAGCCGTTCTGGCGTTGGACCACGCGGTCCTGCCGGGACTCGCGGATCTGCACCAGCCCAGCAGCCGGATTCCTTGGTCCGAGACGCCTTTCCGGGTGTCGCCGCGCTCGCGCGCATGGCCGTCGGATCGGCCGCGGATCGCCACGGTATCGGCCTTCGGCATCGGCGGCACCAACGCGCATGCGGTGCTGGAGGCCGCGCCGCCGCGCATCGCGAGCGCCGCACCCGCGGGCTGGACCGGACTGTTCCGGTTGTCGGCGCGTTCCGATGCGGCACTGCGTGACCTCGCGCAGCGCTACCTCGATCGGCTCGATGCCGATGCCGATGTCGCCGTCGAAGACGTCTGCTACACGACAGGTTTCGGCCGGGAGCATCATGGGCAGCGGCTTGCCGCGGTGATCTCCACGCTGCCGGAGTTGCGGGCGGCGCTGGCGGCGTACCTGCGCGGTGAACCCGCGGCGGCATTGTTCACCGAGGCGGAGCAGCATGCGGACCACCGCCTGTGCCTGGTCCTAGGCGACGCTCCCGAAGCCGGTGTCGACGAATTCCTCGACCGGTACGCCGACGATGCGGTGGTGCGGAAGGCGCGCGCGGAGGTGTCGGCGGCACTCGGCGGCGCCGAACCCACCGGAGTGCAGGCGGAGCTGGCCCGTCAGTACGTCCTGGTGCAGATGTGGCGGGCGTGCGGCCTGCACTGGGATGCGGTGATCGGTTACGGCACAGGCGAATACGTGGCCGCGACGATCTCCGGCGTCCTCGACCTGGCGACCGCCATGCGGGCCGCCGCGGCGGGGACACCGGCGTGGGCGGGTGAACGCCGGGACCTGCGGTTGGCATCGCACGCACCGAATGCCGACGCACCGCTCGATTCGTGCGTGGCGGCCGTGGGCTGTGATCGGATGCTGGTGCTGGGCCGTCGCAGCGACGAACGAGCCCGGCTGCGGCTGGCCGCCGATCGGTACGGCGTCCACACGGTACCGGCGGCCGACGGGCCGCACGATTTCTCGCGCGGCCTGCTGGTCGCGGCGGCGAAACTCTATGCGAGCGGTGTGGACATCTGTCCCACGCCGTGGGGCCCGTTCGCCCAGGGGTGTCGAATCCCGCTGCCCACCTACGCATTCCAGCGCAGCACCTTCTGGGTCGAACCGAAACGGGCGAGCCGCCGTGCCGAGAGCGTCGCCGAGAAGACCGGGCTGCCCGGCCGTCCGGTGGATCTGCCGCTGTCGGAGGAGATTCGCTACGAACGCGGTTTCGCCTGTGACTCACCGTCGTATGTGACCGATCACCGGTTGTTCGGTACCGCGGTGGTGCCCGGCGCCTCGCATATCGCCATGGTGCTGGCCGCGGCGGCGCACCACATCGACGGGCCCTACGTGCTGCGGGACACGTTGTTCCTGCATCCGTTCGCCGTGTCGGACGGCGGCAGCCGCCGCGCACAACTGGTGCTGCGGCCGAGCGGTCCGGGCTGGGACGTGACCCTCGTCGCCGAGGAGGAATCCGGTGCGGGCGCGGCCTGGCCGGCGCTGTTCCGCACCGCGCTGGAAAGTGCTCCCGCCGAATCGGATTCGACATTCGGCGAGACCGAGCGCGGAGATATTCTCGCCCGCTGTCCGCAGGAGCTGTCCGGACTCGAGTTCTATCGTGATGTGTGGGTGCCGGGGCTCGACACCGGAAACTCCTTCCACTGGATCGAGAGCATCCGGCGCGGCGACAACGAGGCACTGTGCCTGACCACCCGTCCCGAGGGTGTGGAGATCGGGCCGGAACCGCTGCACGCGGGGTTGGTCGAGGCCGCGTTCCAGGTGCTCAACAGCTGCTGGAAATACGACAACGATCTGCTGCGGGCGCAGGAGAACATCTACGTTCCCTTCAGTATCGACCGCTACTACTTCTCCGGTCGCCGCACCGAGGGCCCGCTGTGGATCCATGCCCGATTGGCGGGCGGGCACGGCGCGGGTGACGAGGCGTTCACCGCGCATATCCGGATGTACAGCGCCACCGGCGAATTGGTGGTCGCCGTGGACGGATTCGAATCGCGGCGCATCAGCCGGGCACAGGTGGAGCGGGCGCTCGCGCACAAGACGGCCGATATCACCCACGAGCAACACTGGCAGCGCACCGAGGCGGCCGACACGGGCACCGAGCCGGCCTCGCTGCTGGTGGTCGACGATGAACCCGACCGGTTGAGCCGTTTCGCGCGGGTGCTGCGCGCGCGGGCGATTCCGGCCGAGACGGTACTGATCGGTGCGGATGCCCCGCCGGGATCGGGCATCACGCGCAGCGCGGCCACCGACGCCGAAATACGCGCGTGGCCGGTCGAATTCGCCGCGGCGGACCGTCGCGGCTACGTCGACCTGCGCGGCCTGACGAGAGCCGACGGCGAGAGCGCGCGGTTCGTCGGCGAGGCCGCCCGGCGGTGTGCCGCGGCGGTGCGACCACTACCGGCGCTGGCATCCGAACGCGTCCGCGTGTGGTGGCCCACCCGCGGCGCCCAACCGGTGACCGGCGACGCCGACGTCACCGATCCGGCGGCGACCATGCTGTGGGGTATCGCCACGGTCGTCCGTCGCGAGTATCCGGAACTGCGTTGCAGCACAGTCGATCTGGATGGCGACGACGATTCGTCGCTGATCCGGCTGGCGGCCGAGATCCACCGCTGGTCGCCGGAGACGCGGATCGCGCATCGCGGCGGGAATCGCTACGTCGCACGGCTCCGCCGGGCACAGCCGGGGACGGATGTGCGGATACGGCGCGATCGCAGCTATCTCGTCACGGGCGGGCTGCGGGGGATCGGCCCCCGCGTGGCGCACATGCTCGCCGAGCAGGGCGCGGGACACCTCGTGCTCGTCGGCCGCACCGCACCCGATCCGGAGACCGCGCGGCTGCTGGACGAGATCCGCGACGGCGGCTGCTCGGTCACCGTGCACACCGCCGACATCGGCGCCGAGTCGCTCGCCGGCGTGGTGGCGGCAGCGCCGCATCCGCTCGGCGGCATCGTGCATGCGGCCGGTGTGCTCGACGATGCGACGATCGCCGGGCTGGACGCCGGCCGATTCGAGAAGGTCCTGGCGCCCAAGGTCGGCGGTATCCACCGGCTGCGCGAAATAATCGGTGCGGATACGGAATTCGTGGTGTGCTTCTCGTCGCTGACCGCAACCGTCGGGGCGGGCGGACAGGCCAATTACGCGGCGGCCAATGCGTATCTGGACGGGTACGCGTCGCTGTTGCGGGCCCAAGGGATCCGCGCGACCAGCATCGCGTGGGGTCCGTGGGGCGACATCGGGATGGCGGCCCGGCTCGACGCCGAAGAGCGCGAGCGGGCCCGGCTGCGCGGCTACCGCCCGCTCTCGCCGGAGCAGGGGCTGCGTCTGCTGGCCGGCAATCTGGTCGCTGCCGGTCCGACCGTCGTCGCCGCGGATCTGGACTGGCCGAAGCTGGCCGCGGCCGCGGGTGGTGACCCGTGGTACGGAAGTATCGCCGCCACCCCCGCCGCTGCCGGACCGGCCGCCTCGCTGCGTGAACGGGTACTGGCGGCTGCCCGGACCGACCGGGCGGGCCTCGTGCGCGAGCTCACGGCCACCGAGGTGAAGGCGGTGCTGGGCCTCGACGCCGGGCATCTGATCGACCCGGAGGAGGGATTCACCCAGCTCGGGATGGACTCCCTCGCGGTCGTCGAACTGCGCTCACGCCTACAGGACGGTTTCGGACTCGCGCTGCCCGCGACCTTCGGATTCGACCATCCGACCGTCGAGAAGGCGGCCGAATATCTCATGGCCGCAATCGGTTCCGGGGAGCCCGACGCGCCCGACCCGGCCACTGCCGCCGTTCATGCTCGGCCGCACCACGCGACGACACAGGACGGAGCGCCGCAGCTCACCGACGTACCGCCCGCGGGTTCGGCCCCGGCCGGGCCGTATTCGGATGCCTCGACCTCGGCCCCGGCCGCGCCGGATTCGCCGGTTGCGGATTCGCTCGCGCCGACCCCCGCTGTTGCGAGTCCGGCCGGTCCGCCTCCGGCCGAATCGCAACCGGCGGCTTCGGAATCGGCCCCGTCGGCCCCGCCGGCGCCGCCCCAGTCGGAGGATCCGATCGCCGCCGAGCTGGCTCTGCTGGAGGCGGCATTACACAGCGACGCACAGTGGTGAGGGATATGTCCGCAGCTAGTTCCGAATCCGTCTCCACCACCGGTGTGACACCCGACCGCGAGCAGCGCATCGCCGCGGCCCTGCGCGCGGCGCGGGAGCGGCTGGCCGAACCTCGTCCGGCGGAACCGATCGCGATCGTCGGCATCGGCTGCCGGTTCCCCGGCGGCATCACCGGGCCGGACACCCTGTGGGACGTCGTGGCCGGGGGTGTCGACGCCACCGGCGAACAGCCCGGCGATCGGTGGGATGTGCAGCGGTTCTACGATCCGGACCCGGACAAGCCCGGCACCATCTACACCACCCGCGGCGGATTTCTCGACGCGGTGGACATGTTCGACGCCGACTTCTTCGGCATCTCACCGCGCGAAGCGCACGCGATGGACCCGCAGCAACGGCTCCTGCTGGAGATCGCTTGGGAGGCGGTGGAGAACGCGGGTATCGCGCCCCAGCGGTTGCGCGGATCCGATACCGGCCTGTTCGTCGGATTCAGCTGGCGCGACTACGACCGCATCGCCGTCGCGAATATCCCCGAAGCCATGAACGCCTATGCGGGACTGGGGAATACACCGAGTATCGCGGTGGGCCGGGTGGCGTACACGCTGGATCTGCACGGACCGGTGTCACTGGTGGATACCGCGTGCTCCTCGTCGCTGGTGGCGGTCCATCAGGCGGTGCAGAGTCTGCGCAACGGCGACTGCTCGACGGCGCTGGCCGGTGGTGTGAACCTGATCCTCTCGCCGTTGTCGACGATGTTCTGCTGCCGCATCCGGGCGTTGTCGCCGGACGGCCGCTGCAAGACCTTCGATGCCTCCGCCGACGGATACGGTCGCGCCGAGGGCGCCGGTCTGGTGGTGCTCAAGCGGCTCTCGCAGGCACAGCGCGACGGCGACCGGATCTACGCGGTGATCCGCGGCTCCGCGGTCAACCACGACGGCCGGACCGGCGGACTCACCGTGCCGAGCGCCCGCGCGCAGGAGGCAGTGGTGCGGGCAGCGCTGCGGGCGGCGAATCTCGAACCGGCGCAAGTGAACTACATCGAGGCACACGGCACGGGCACCGCGCTGGGCGACCCGATCGAAATCGGTGCGCTGAACTCCGTCTTCGGCGGCGCGCGTGCGCCGCTGTGGGTCGGGTCGATCAAATCGAATTTCGGGCACGCCGAGACGGCGGCGGGGATCGCCGGTCTGATCAAGGCGGCCCTGGCCGTCGAGCGCGGTGTGCTGCCGCCGACGCTGCATGTGCGGGAACCGAATCCACGCATCGATTGGGCGTCCGGTTCGGCGCGGGTGGTCACCGAGACCACACCGTGGCCCGCCGGATCGCGGATCGCGGGTGTCAGTTCGTTCGGTTTCAGCGGGACCAACGCGCACGTGCTGGTCGAACAACCGCCGGCGGCAGCCGAATCCGGCAGCGTCGTACCCTCGGGCCTGCTGACGCTGTCCGCTCGCGGCGACGAGGCGTTGCGGGCGCAGGCGCGGCGGTTCGCGCTCGCGCTGCGCACCGTGGAACCGTCGAGACTCGAATCGGTGTGCGCGACAGCGAATCTCGGGCGGAGCGCGTTCGAACATCGACTCGCCGTGGTGGCCGGGAGTACGACCGCGATGGCGGCCGCCCTGGACGCACATACCGCCGGGCAGCGGCAGCCGACGATCGTGACCGGCCACGTGCCGCGTGGTCGTGCCGTGCGTACCGCACTGTTGATCGGGCACCGCGGACCCGGTGTGGAACCGCTCGATCGCGAAAGCTACACCGGCTCCGACGTCTTTCGCGCCGCCGTCGACGAATGCCTGGAGGCGACCGCCTCGCGGGAGAGTTTCCGGACCGCTCTGTTCGCCGGGCTGGCACCGCATCAGGCGCAGCGCGTCCCCGGCCTGGCGGATGCGCTGGCCTTCGTGCACCGGTACGCCACCACTCGCCAGTTGCTGGCATTCGGTCTGCGCCCGGCTGCCGTGCTGGGCGTCGGCGTGGGCGAGTACGTGACCGCCGCGATCGCCGGAATTCTGGAACCGGCTGTGGCACTGCGTGCTTCGGTCTCGACCGCGGCGCTGCTCGGCGAACGCGTGGTGGCACGCACCGACGACCGTGCGCCGCTCGACGCGGTACTGCGCGAAACCGGTGCGCGCCTGTGCGGTCACGCCGGCGACCGCTATCTGCTGGAGGCGGGCCCCGGCGGTCGCGAGCCGCTCCTGCACCGCCTGCGCGCCGCCGGTGTCGCCGCGACGACGCACGCCGAACTGCGCGACCACCTGGGAACGGCCGTCCCTGATCCGGGACAGCCGGGCGAGCCCGAACTCACCGTCGTCTCCGCGCACACCGGGATGCGCCTCGGCCACGAAGCGGCCGATCCCGCCTACTGGTCGAGCCGCCCGCTGTGGCCCGCGCACCTGGACCGGGCCTTCGCCACGCTGGGAGAACTCGACTGCACGGTATTCGCCGAGGTCGCGGGGGCGACGCTGACCGAACTGGGAAGCCGCCGCACCGCCCCGGAGAGCCGCTGGTTCACCACCGGAACCACTCGCGGCGAAGTGATCCGGTGCACGGCCGGGCTGTTCGTGGCCGGCGCCGTCGACGATCTGCGCGACCTGCACGGCACCCACTATCCCCGGATCACCCTCCCCACCTATCCCTTTCAGCGCCGCCGCTACTGGGTGGAAGCGTCCGGCGCCACGCATGCGACCGGCGAGCCGAGCGCACCCGCTGCGGCGGCTCGGCTTCCGCGGGTCGAAGCCCTCGATGTGGACAGCCTCGATGCCGCTCGATCGGCCACGACAGCTTCGGGCGATGGTCCGGGAACTGTCCAGGGGTCCGCAGTTCCCGGACCGCCTGTGCGCACCGATGCGACCGGGTCGGACGTGCCCGCGAGAGCCGTCGCATCGGCGCGGCCCGCGCCGTCCGAGGCGGAGCTGTACCTGCTGCGCCGACGCGTGAGCGCGGTGGTGGTCGCGAGTATCCGGCAGGTCTTCCAGATGCCGGATTCCGATCCCGTCGATCTGCAGACACCGCTGCAGGAACTCGGCTTCGACTCGCTCATGGCGATCGAATTGCGAACCGTATTGGGCCGTGCGCTCGCGCTGCCGATCGAAGCGGCATTCGCCTTCGAATTCCCGACGGCCACAGTGCAGATCGCCGAGCTCACCGCGCGGTTGGCCGCCGCACCGACGATTCCGTCCGAGCCGGCCGCCGAACCGGCGATGTCGGCACCGGCGACTGCGGCGGAACCGACCACGATCGAGCCGCAGCCGAAGTACCACGACCCGGCCGACCCGCACCCCGTGTCGTTCGACATCCCCGTCAGCACGACCCGCATCCCGCTCGACGGCTTGAGCGAATCCGATCTCATCGCGCTGGCTCGCGCGGAAGTGGCTGCCCTGGAAGAGGTGCTGCGTTGACCCCGACCGCGACGAATCCGAGTGCGCTGCCCGAGGGCGGCGACAGCAGTGAGGCCTTACGCGGCGCCATCGCCGCCCTGCGCACGGCCCGCGGGGCCTTGGCACAGCGCAGTGAGCCGGTCGCCGTGATCGGTGCGGGCTGTCGCCTGCCCGGCGGCGTGGGTTCGCTGGAGGAATTCTCAGAATTCCTGCGCGCGGGCGGCGACGGCGTGGTCGATATTCCACCGGACCGCTGGGATGTCGAGCACTACTACGATCCCGACGCCGACGCACCCGGCAGATCTTTCATCGCGAAGATGGGCGCCCTCACCGATATCGGCGATTTCGATGCCGCCTTCTTCGGCATCTCGCCGCGCGAGGCCGAGGCCATGGACCCGCAGCAGCGGCTGCTGCTCGAGGTCGCGTGGGAGGCGCTCGAGCATGCCGCGATTCCACCGGAGTCCCTGCGCGAGAGCCGGACCGGCGTCTTCGTCGGGATGTGCCCCAACGATTACGGCGCCGCGGCGACGGATCCGGCGGCGATCGACATCTATTCCGCCACCGGTCTGGCGCCGTCGGTGGCGGCGGGGCGGATCGCCTATCACCTCGGATTGCAGGGGCCCGCCCTGGTCGTCGACACCGCATGCTCGTCCGCACTGGTCGCGCTGCATCTGGCGGTGCAGAGCCTGCGGTCGGGGGAGTGCGAGCTGGCATTGGTGGCCGGGGTCAATCTGATCGTGTCCCCGCAGTCGATGATCTCGATGTCGAAACTCCGCGCGCCCTCGCCGAGCAATCGCTGCGCGCCCTTCTCCGCCGCCGCCGACGGACTGGTGCGCGGCGAGGGGTGCGGCGTCGTCGTGCTGAAGCGCGAGTCCGCCGCCCATGCCGCCGGTGATCGAGTGCTGGCCTCGATCGTGGCCACGGCCGTCGATCAGGACGGCCGCAGCAACGGCCTCACCGCGCCCAACGGCCGCGCCCAGGAACAGGTGCTGCGGGATGCGCTGCGCGAGGCCAAGCTGGAGGCCGGCCGCATCGACTACATCGAGGCGCACGGCACCGGCACACCGCTGGGCGACCCCATCGAATTGCGTGCGCTGTCCGCGGTTTTCGGCGCCGATCGAGACCGTCCACTGCTCGTCGGATCGGCCAAGGGCAATCTGGGCCATCTGGAACCGGCCGCCGGAATCGCCGGACTGCTCAAGGCCATCACGGTCGTCCGCGACCGGATCGTCCCGCCCACACTGCATTTCGACGCGCCGAATCCGCTGATCGACTGGGACGCCACGCCGATCGTGATCCCGGCCGAGGCGCGGGAGATCTCCGGCGCCGAGCCGGTGTACGCGGGGGTCAGCGCATTCGGATTCAGCGGGACCAACGCGCATACGATCATCACCGCGGCCCCGGGGATCGAACCGGCGGCCGAAGATGCCGGGGATGCCGGGGTTGCCGCCGAACCGGCTCGGGAACTGCTGGTCCTGCCGCTGTCGGCGGCCACCGAACAAGCGTTGCGGGATACCGCGCTTCGCTGGCGGGACCGGCTGGCGGCCGGCGCGCCTGCGCGTGACCTGTGCTTCACCGCGTCGCGTCGCGCCGCACTCGACCATCGTGCCGTGGTGATCGGGGAAACCGCCGCCGCACTGCAACGCGGACTTACCGCCGTCGCCGAGGATCGTGATCGCGCGGGCGTGATTCGCGGCCGCCGCGGCGAACCGGGCGCCCTGGTCTTCGTCTTCGCCGGATTCGGCGGGCACTGGACCGGGATGGGTGCCCAGCTCATGGCCGACTATCCGGTATTCGCCGAGGCGGTGCGGCGGTGCGCGGCGGCGTTCGAACCTCATCTGGGCGCCGACATCGCGGAACTGCTGGCCACCGGCGAATCCGACGGCGGCCGTATCGATCTCGCCCAGCCCATGTCCTTCGCCGTGCAGATCGGATTGGCGGAATTGCTGGCGGCGACCGGGTTCCGGCCCGATGCCGTGATCGGTCACAGCGTCGGTGAGATCGCGGCCGCCCGGGTCGCGGGGGCACTGAGCCTCGCCGACGCCGCCGCGGTCATCGTCCACCGCAATCGCGTGCTGCGCGCGATCGAAGGGACCGGCGGCATGTTGTCGGTGCCGATGAGCGCCGGTGAGCTCGCCGGATGGCTGGAGCAGATCGAAGGCGAATCCGACCTCGCCGCGGTGAACGGACCCGCGCAGGTCGTCGTCTCGGGAACGGTCGCCGATCTGGATCGGCTCGAAAAGGCGCTGGCCGCAGCCGGTTACGATCCTCGGCGGGTGAAGATCGAGTCGGCCGCGCACAGCCGCCAGCTGGATCCGCACCTGGACGCCTTCGTCGAGCGGATCGCCGGCATCACCGCGATCCCGGGTGGCCGGGCCGCCTTCCTGTCCACCGTGGAGTCCGACTACGTCCCCACCGATGCGCTGACCGCCGACTACTGGGGTCGTAATCTGCGCAGCACGGTCCGCCTCGACGAGACCGTCGAGCGGGTGCTCGCGGAGGGTCCGGCGACCTTCGTCGAGATCGGGCCCAATCCCGTTCTGGTGGACGGCATCCGCGCCCGCATCGACGCGTCGAACGACCGGGGTGCGGTGGCCGGATCCCTGAAACGCAACGGCTACGCGCGCCGCGACATCCTGGAACTGATCGCCCGGTTGTACGTGCACGGAGTCCCCGTGGACTGGGCGGCCGCCGGGGTGCGCGGCCGGATCGTCGAACTGCCGGCGTATCCGTGGCAGCACAAGCGGTTCTGGGCTCGCTCCGACTGGGATGTGGCGGCCGAACAGCACGATGGTCAGGCGGTGGTCGAATCGTCCGTCAGCGGCGAACGCCTGCTCCAGCGCGTGGTCGATCCCGCTCGCTCGCCCTGGTTGCTCGACCACGCGGTCGGGGATACGCCGGTCGCCGCGGGCGCCTGGCTGGTCAACCTCGCCGCCGCGGCCCGCCTGCAGCACGGTTTCGGGCCCGGCTGCCATTTCGCCGATATCCGGTTCGAGCGGGTACTCACCCTGCCCGAGACCGGCCGTCGAGTGCAGGTGGTACTGCGCGACAACGAGTTTCGCATCAGCGCCCGCGCCGCCGAGCCGGGTGGCGCGGCCACGGTGTGGACCGAGCACGCTCGCGGACGGATCGTTTCCGGCGAGAACATCCCCGAGGTCCCGGGACTGGCCGCGGCGCGGCGGCACTGCCTCACCGCGGTGGACCCGCAGGATCTCTACGCGGCCTACACCCGCAACGGCACTCGCTACGGGCCCGCCTTCCGCACGGTGACGGAACTGTCGGTCGGCGATGGTGAGGCGCTCGGGCGGGTGAGCGCGGCGGCCGGTGCGCGCGACCCGGAGCACGGGGTGACGGCCGCCGCGGTGCTCGACGGATGTTTCCAGGTGGTCGGCGCACTGGCCGGGGACGAACTGTTCCTGCCGTCCGCGATCGGCGCCCTGCACGTCGCCGACCACATTCCGCCCCAGGTCCACGCCCATGTGCGCCGCTACGCCCGCGACGGTCGCCTGCAGACCGCCGACCTCGACATCTACGCCGACGACGGCTCGCTCGTCGCCACGGTGCGCGAGCTGACCGCCACCCGCGTCGACGCGGCGGATACCGCCGATGCCGCCGTCCTCGCGGTCGATTGGCAGCAGCGTCCGCGCGCGACCGGGCGGCTCTCGGGACGCTGGGTGGTCGTCGGCGGCGACCCGGACGACGACGCACCGCTGGGACCCGAAACGCTGATCCAGGAACTCGTCGCGGCGGGCGCAGACGCCGCCACGGTCGCGGTCGCGCCGAGTGCCGACGACACCGAACCGCACGCCCCGACCTTCGACGAACCCGCGGATCACATCCTGTACCTCGCCGGAACCGAGGACGGCGCAACGGCATTCGCCGATCTCGCCGCACTGCTCGGCCTCGCGCGGGCGGCCGTGCGGATGACCTCCGCGCCCCGGCTGTGGGTGGTCACGCGCGGCGGTCAGGCGGTGGCGCAGGAGTGCGTGGACCCGTGGCAGGCGGCCCTGTGGGGTTTCGGCACCGCCCTGGCCGCCGAACACCCCGAACTGCGCACCACGCTCGTCGACCTGGCCGCCGACGCGGGCGTGGACGGCGACGACACGGCCGACCTGGTCGCGGAACTCGCCGACGGCAGCGAGCGGCATATCGCGCTGCGCTCCGGACTTCGCTGGGTCGCGCGCCTCGACCGGGTCCGGCTGAATCCGGATCCACCCGTCGTCGCCGCGGGCACCCGCGGCTTCGGGGTGGATATCGACGAGCCCGGCCGCCTGCAGACGCTGACGCTGCGCGGTCGCGGCCGGCCGCGACCGGGCCCCCGTGAGGTCGTCGTCGCCGTGGCCGCCGCCGGTCTCAACTTCGCCGACGTCATGTGGGCCATGGGCTTTTTCGCGGATCTCGACGACGTGCCGCTGGGATCGGAATGCGCGGGCACCGTCGTCGCCGTGGGCGCCGAGGTCGACACGGTGCGCGTCGGCGACCGGGTGGTGGCGGTGGCGCTGAACTGCCTGGCCACCCATGCCGTCGCCGACGCGGCGCTGGTCTATCGCCTGCCGGAGACGTTCGCGCTCACCGACGCCGCGGCGTTGCCCACCGCCTACACCACCGCCTGCTACGCACTCGAACATCTGGCCCGGGTGCGCCCCGGCATGCGCATCCTGATCCATTCGGCTACGGGTGGCACGGGTGCGGCGGCCATCGCGGTGGCACGGCGGCACGGACTGGAGATCATCGCGACCGCGGGCACCGAGGACAAGCGCCGCTTCCTGCGGGAGCTGGGCATCGAGCACGTCTTCGACTCGCGCACCACGGAATTCGAGCAGCAGGTTCTCGATGTCACCGCCGGCGCGGGGGTCGATATCGTGCTCAACTCCCTCACCGGCGCGGCCGCCGAGGCGAGTCTGCGCACGGTCGCCGCCGACGGGATCTTCCTCGAGCTCGGCAAACGCGATATCTACGGCTCGGGGCGGCTCCCCCTGGAGCATTTCAAACGCCGCATCACCTACACCGCCGTCGATATGGCCGGCCTGCATCGCGAGCGCCCGGAGGTTTTCGCCGAACTGTTGCACCACACGCTCGACCGCGTCGTCTCCGGCGAACTGGAACCGCTTCCGGTGCAGACCTATCCGATCGCCGCGGCGGCCGAGGTGTTCCGGCTGATGAGCACCGGTGCGCACACCGGCAAACTGGTGCTGGTGACCGACGACGCGGCCACCACCGACATCGTGCGCGGTGCCGCGCAGGGGCTGGCCGAACCCGGCTGCGTCCTGATCACCGGCGGCCTCGGCGGGCTGGGTCTCGAACTGGCCCGCACCCTGGTCGAACGGGGCGGCACGCAGGTCGGACTGCTCGCCCGCCGGGAGCCGACCGCCGACGAACGCGCGATCATCGACGAACTCAACGTCGCCGGAGAGCGCGTGATCGTGGAACGCGCCGATGTCGCCGATGCGGTCGAGGTCACCGACGCCGTGGGGCGGTTGCGCTCCCGGATCGGTCCGGTGCGCGGGGTGTTCCATCTCGCGGCCGTCCTGCGCGACGCCGTCCTGACCAATCAGAGCTGGGACCGGTTCGATCCTGTGCTGCGTCCGAAGGCATTGGGCGCCTGGAACATTCACCGTGCGGTGACCGGCGATCCCGTCGAGTACTTCGTGATGTACTCCTCCACCGCGACCCTGCTGCCCTCGGGCGGTCAATTGAACTACGCCGCCGCCAACGCGTTTCTCGACGGCCTGGCGCACTACCGGCGTGCGCAGGGGCTGGCGGCCACCGCGGTGGCATGGGGTCCGTTCCGCGATACCGGACTCGCCGCGCGCAGCGACGCGACCGAGGAGTATCTGGCCGGCCGTGGAATCCGCTCGCTGGCGCCGGCGACGGCATACACGCTGCTGGAGACACTGCTCGACGACGGTCGTCCCCGCGCCGCCATCATCGGTCTCGATGCCGACGCCTGGCTCGGCGCCCATCCCTTCGCGCGCGCCGTGCCGATGTACGAACCTCTGCGCGCCATGGGTTCCGGCGCCACCTCGGCCCTGGCGGACGAGCTGCGCCGCCTGCCGGCCGAGGAGCGCGAGGCCGCGCTGTGGGAGCTGCTGCTGAGCAGAACGGCCGCGGTCCTGCGCATCGATGCCGACGAGATCGATCCCGCCGCACCGTTTCTGGAACTGGGCATGAGTTCGCTGGCGCTGCTCGAATTCAAGAACGGGCTGTCGGCGGCGCTGGGGATCGACCTGCCCGGCGCGGTGCACTGGGAACATCCGACGGTGCGGGCGATGCACCGCTACCTGTCCGGCCGCCTGCGTGAGGAGGAGTCCCGATGAGCGTCTATCTGCACGGGATCTCCTACGCCGTCGGCGCTCGCGAGCCCATCGCGGGCCTGGAGCCGCTGCGCGAGGACCCCGCCATGCTGCGCGATATGCACGGCCTCGGCCTGTATCACTACTGCCGCACCGAACAGAGCCCGCTGCAACTGGCCGCCGAGGTGGTCGCGAGCACTCTCGACCGGATCCCGGTGGATGCGGCCGAGATCGACCTGCTGGTCTACGCGTCGTCGAGTCCCGAAACCGGCGCCCTGGCCGGTGGTGAATTCCTGCGCTTCTGTGAGCGTTTCGGCCTCACCCGCGCCACGCCGATCGGTGTCACCCTCGCCGAATGCGCGAATTTCGGCAGCGCCCTGCGGATCGCGCACAGCCTGGTAGCCGCCGGATCGGCCCGCAATGTCCTGGTCGTCACCTCCGACGCGTGCCCGGATCCGCACGCCCGCATCCTGCGCGACGCGCTCTCGGTGCTGAGCGACGGTGCGGCCGCCTGCCTGATCACCTCCGCCGAACCGTCGCGCATCGAGGTGCTCGGCTCGAATCAGGGCACCAACCAGCTGATCCGCGTGGCGAAGATGCCGGCGCTGGCCGGGCTCACCAAACGCGGCTTGTCCCGCGCGGTCGCCGATATGCTCGACCGCGCCGGCCTGGACCGCGCCGACGTGCGACGCATCATCGCCAACAACGTCAACGAGGAGGCCGTGCGGTTCATGGCCGATTCGGCCGGACTCGACCACGACCTGTGCTATCTCGACAACATCGCCGACTACGCCCACGTGCACTCGGCCGACAACCTGATCAACCTGCAGACCTATCTGGAGGACGGCGTCGCGCCGGGGGAGATCGTCATGACCATCAGCCACGGGTTCGGCACCTGGGGCGTCGCACTGTTGAGGATCGGCTGACATGCTCGCATTCGTATTCCCCGGTCAGGGCGCGCAATTCCCCGGCATGGGCAAGGCGCTGGCCGACACCTACCCGGTCGCGCGCGAGGTGTTCGACCGTGCCGACGCGGCGATCGAATTCGGCCTCGGCGAGCTCTGCTTCGGCGGCGACCCGGCGGCGCTGGCCCGGACCGAGTACGCCCAGCCCGCCATCCTGGCCACCAGCGTGGCGGCGTACCGGGTTCTGGTGTCCGAGACCGGCATTCATCCGGTGGTCGTGGCCGGTCACAGCCTCGGTGAGATCACCGCCCACGTCTGCGCCGGCGCCCTCGACTTCGAGACCGCGGTGCGCCTGGTGCGCCGCCGGGGTGCCCTGATGCAGGAGGCGGTGCCGCCCGGGGAGGGTTCGATGGTGGCCGTGATGGGTCTGGCCGCCGACGAGGTCGACCGGATCTGCGCTGCCGCAGCGCAATCCGAGGTCGTCGCGGTCGCCAACTACAACGGCGCGAGTCAGATGGTCATCTCCGGGCACACCGGCGCGGTCGCCCGGGCACGGCGACTCGCCGACGAACGCGGCGCGATCACCCGCGTTCTCGAGGTCAGCGCCCCGTTTCACTGCGCACTGATGGCACCGGCCGCGGCCGCCTTCCGATCCGAGCTGGCCCGCGCCGAATTCACGACGCCACGAATTCCGGTGGTGGACGGCACATCCGGGGATTGGCGAGCCGGAGCGGATCCGGCCGGCGCGCTGTCCGCGCAGATCTGCGCACCCGTGCGCTGGGACGCCGTGATGGCCGGACTGACGGCCCGCGGCGTCCGGTACGTGATCGAAGCCGGGCCCGGCGCCCGCCTCACCTCCATGGTGCGACGGTCGGAAAAATCCATCGCCGCAGCGCATTTCGGCGCGCCGGAGGATCTGGACGCGGTGCTCGATCTGCTCGCCGACCGGCCGTGGACGCGGCGCGAACCGGGATATTGGCGCCACGGCGAGCGCGGCGATCTGTACGCGCCAGGCACATCCGAGATCGTCTGGGCCGGTACCGACGAATCCGAGCCGATGACCGATGCGGCCTGGACCGTCCGTTCCGACGGCTCCCGTCTCCGGCGCTACGGCCCGATGGCGGTGATCACCGCGGACAACGCGCTGCGCACTTTCGATCCGGACGCGTGGACGCCGCGCGAGGACGGAGCCTATCTGCGACGGGACCACCTCGCCGTCGAATATCCGGCCGATGGCGGTGAGACCTTCGACCCCGCGGAATGGATCGTCGACCCGGCCGGAACCCTGCGCCGGCGCGACGGCTCCCGCGTCATCTGGCCCGACGGCGACGAATGGAGTTTCGCGACACCCTGACCGATCTCATACGGTCGTATTGACCGCAGGCCTCATACGTTCGTATGGTAGTTCTCATACGAACGTATGAGAGGGTGGCTGCCGATGTTTCGTCTCGTGGAACTGCTCGGTCTGTGCGCGCCGCTGCTGGGTGCGGCGATCGCGCTGTACTACCGGCGGCGGCTGGGGCGAGCCTTCGGCGCCGCGGTACTCGCCGCGGGGGTGGCGGTGACCGGCTCGGTGGTCGGACTGGTCACCAGTCGGGCGATGTGGTTCGGTTCCGGTGGCGCCGAGGGCATTACGCGGCGCATGGAGTTCGGCGCCGGCGTCCGCAACCTCTTGCTGGTGCTGGCCTGGGCGCTGTTGCTGGTCGCCATCCTGCGGCGTCCGGTGCGGCCGGAGCCGGCGCGATGAGCGGCGCGCAGGTGGTGTTCGGTGCCGGCGAGCTGGCGGTGCTGGTGCTGGCGGTGGTCTCACTGGTGGCCGGCGTCGGATTGGCGCGCGGCTATCGCCTCGCCGGGTGGTCGCTGGCCGGAGCAGCGGTGCTGTGGCTGGTTGCCGAGGGTTTGCGTCTGCTGCAATTCGAAGCGCTGCTACCGGCGTTGGCCGGACCGGATCACGAATCGGCCCGCATGCTCGTCGGCCTGCTCGGGGATGCGGTCTACTTCGGCCTGAGCGGCGTCGCGGTGCTGCTGCTGTTCTTCGCCGCCGTCGTGGAGCGGGCCTCCCGTGGCGACGGCCGCCGGGAACCGGTGGCGGTGGCGCGTCGGGTGGGAGCACAGATCCGGCACTACTATCGGGCTCGCGATCAGCGGGAGAGGAGTCGGCGCGGTGGGCGTTGAGCGGGCCGGGGCGGCGGCCGGTGCCGCGATGGACCGTCGTGATCAGCTGCTCGATCGGCTGGCCGACGTCATCGCCGAGAACGGGATCGAGGGCGTCAGCATCCGCACGCTGGCCGCTCGCGCCGAGGTGTCGATCGGTACGGTGCAGTACTACTTCTCGACGAAAACCGACCTCCTGCACCGGGTGTGGGAATACGTGCGGGACGAGGCGGCCCGCCGCTTCGACGCCGCGACGGTGGCACAGCTTCGGCCGGCGCAGCGCCTGTCCCGCCTCGTCGACCTGCTCATCGCCCCCGACAGCGAGGATCGCCTGGCCCGGGTGTGGGTCGCACTGGTGGCCCGCGCCGCCCACGACCCGGAGATCGCGGCGCTGCATCGAGCCCAGTGGCAGCACACCGAGGAACTGCTCGCCCGGGCGCTGGCCGCCGTGAATCCGGACCGATTCGACGAATCCGCCGATGCCGCAGCCGAATTGCTGGCGCTGCTCGACGGTCTCACGCTCGCCGTCCTCACCGAACCCGATCGCATGCCGCCGGCCCGGGCGCGCCGGATCGGGCGGGACTGGACCGACCGCTGGGCGGGCGGGTAACCGTCACCCGGGCGGTGTCAGTGCACCCGTGAGGAATCCGGAATCAGTCGGCCTGCCTCGACCAGAACACGCAGTGCGGCACGGCGGCGCGGGCATTCGTCGGTGCGGCAGCCCCGGTGCATCTGCATGATCTGATGGGCCTTCTGCGGGGTGAGGTCGAGCGGTTCCATCCAACAGGTACTGAACATGTCCACGGTGTAGTCGCCCTCCTCGATCCCTGCCTGACCTTCGGCCATCCCGTGCCGATGTCGGTCTGTCGAGGTTATGCCCCCACTTTCGGGGGCCGGAATGTGCCGAACGGACCGAATATTGGTAATTTCGGACTGTGGTTGGGATCGGTACGCCGTCCGATGTGTTACCGCACGGCAGCGTCAGTGTGCGCATGATGGTGAGTGTCGGGCTCGCGCATGGATTGGATGAACCGCTGTTATTGGCGGGCACCGGAATCGAACCCGCGGATCTGGCCGATGAACAGGTGCGAATTTGGCCGGATCAAGAATTCGCTGTCGCCCGCAATCTCATTCGCGCGCTCGGCGATCGTCCCGGGCTCGGCGTGCAGACCGCCGCGCAGGCGTCGCTCGGCAAGGCCGGTCTGGTCGGCCTCGCGGCCCTGGCCAGCGCGACCATGCGTGACGTGCTGAACATCGCGGTCCGCTATCAGGATCTCGTCTCGGTCGCGGCGCGCTATCACCTCGACGATTCCGGTGGCGACGAGGTCGCGCTGGTGGCCGACGGCTCGGGAATACCTGCCGACCTGCGTGGATTCTTCGTCGAACGCGAGGTGGCGCTGATCTTCGTGGCCGGCCGGGCGCTCGACGTGACCATCCCCGCCGTCCGCCTGGAACTGGAGCTGGACGCCGACCGGGCCGCCGCACTGGCCGAATTCGCCTCGATCGACACCATCCTCAGCGACTGCCCGCGTACCGCGCTGGTCCTGCCGCGCTCGTTCCTGGATCTGCGCATGCCACATGCCGATTCGCATACCGCGAATCTGATCGAGCGGCAGTGCCGCGAGGCGCTGCAGGTCCTGCTCGACGGCGGCTGGAAGTTGTCGACACTGGTCCGCGAGCGCCTGCTGCGCGAACCGGGTTCGGTGCCGTCGATGGCCGAAGTGGCCGCCGAGCTGCACATCAACGTCCGTACGCTGCGCCGCCAGCTCGCCTCCGAGGGCGCCAGCTTCCGCGGCCTGCTCAACACCGTGCGCGAGAGCACCGCGGCGGAGTTGCTGCGCGCCGGGGCGACGGTCGAGGATGTCGCCCGCCGACTCGGATATGCGGAAACGGCTAATTTCACACACGCCTTCACCCGATGGATGGGGATGTCGCCGCGGGCTTACCGGCAGTCGCTGACCCGAAATCGATAGCGAATCGTGTCCTGACGCGTATTCGGATTTCGGGGAATCCGTGATTTAAGGTGCCCGCAACAATGTGTGGCACGGTGTTCCGGATAACTCGCTGCGCGTTTTTCACGAGCACATTCTGCATTCGCAATATGGCGACCGAATGCCGGCGAATTGCGCCGAGGCCGGATGGTGGGCGCGTGCGGGTCAACGGGGAAACCGAGCCGCTCGGTTGTGTCTCGGCGCCGCGGTTCAGGGTCACCGGCCGTCCGGCCCCGCCGAGCTCGACGGCGAAACGTCGGGTGCCCAGCCGGCTACCCATGTCCAGCCGTGCGGCAGGGTGAGTGCCCTCATATAGTTTCCTAGTAAAATACCTGTTAACCTTCTCGGGTGTCGCATCGTGCCTCGTCCTCCCCGGCTGCCGGTCTCCGCGCCACGCTGCGGATGCTGTCGCTGCGCGGGGTCTTCCGGATGCGTCCGGTCGCCGACACCTGGTACCAGTCCGCGCTGGCGCGCTGATCGCGATCGGCGGACCGGAGGTCGTGCTGCTGGCGACCGGGCAGGTGCAGCTGGCCTTCTACACCAGCGCCGGTGGTCTGTGCGCCCTGTACGGGCACGGCCTGCCGTATGCCGCCCGCGGCCGGACCCTGGCCTGGGTGGTGCTCGGGATGTTCGCCGGCACCGCGGTCGCGTTGACCGCGTCGGCGCTGATCGAATCCGCGGCGGTGCGGGTCCTGGTGATCGCGGTGCTCGCCGGGCTTTACAAGCTGGTCTGCGACGCCTCCCGGATGGGACCGCCCGGCAACATCATCTTCACCTTCGTGGTCTCCAGCGCGGCCTTCATCCCGCAGCGTGCCGGACAACTTCCCGGTCACCTCGCTCTGATCCTGCTGGGCGGCGTCCTGGCGTGGTGTGTCTGTATGGCTCCGGCGCTGGTCCGTCCGCACGCGCCGCAACGCCTGGCCGTGGCACGGGCGCTGGAATCGACCGCCCGGCTGCTGCGGGTGCCACTCGGCGATGCGGGAGTACCGCGCGCCCGGCACGACGCCGCGGTCGCCGTGCAGGCCGGATGGACCGCGCTGTCCCGGGTGCCCGCGACGGCTCGCACCACGGCGCAACTCGCCGCGCTGGCCGGTCTGCTCGCCCGGGCCGAAACCCTCGCCGCCACAACCAGGCCCGCCGGTCCCGAATATCTGCTGTACCCCTCCGACGCCGAGAATGACACCGCGGCATCGGGTTTCGCCACGGCACGAGATCGAACCCGACTCGGCGCCGACGCCGGCGCCGGCACCCTCGACCGGTACGCCCGCGCCCTGCGCAGCGGCCTCGAGGTGCCCCGGATCCATTGCGCCGCAGCCGAAGAGTCCGAGATTCGCGGTATCGGCCTCGGCCGAACCGGTGCCGTCCGCGGGGCGGCGTTGCGGCGCGTGGGCCACGCCTTCCTGCCCGGCGCGCCCGGACTGCCGCTCGCCACCCGCGTCACCCTCGGCGCCGCGGCGGCGGGCTGGATCTCGTTGGCGCTGGGCGTGAATCGTCCGTACTGGGCCGTGATGACCGCCGCGGTCCTGATCGTCGTCAATACCGCGCAGTCGTGGCAGCGTACTGTGCAACGCGTGCTGGGCAATCTCGTGGGTGTCGCGCTGTTCACGGCGGTGGCGCCGTGGGCGCACAGCGCCGTCGCGCTGGTGGTGATGGCGCTGATCTGCCAGGTGATCGTCGAGGCCACCATCTCCCGGAACTATTGGGTCGCTTCGGTGTTCATCACACCGATGGCCCTGGCGATGGTGGAGTTCGCCACCCCGCGACCGGCCTCCGAGCTCGGACTCGATCGCTGGCTCGACACCTGTGTGGGTGCGGTGGTCGCGGTCCTGATCTGCTTCGCCATCCCCAATCGCCGGGTCACCGACCGGGTGGCGGCGGCGCTGGGCGACCTCGATGCCGCGATCGGCCGGGCCCGCCGGGCGGTGGACTCCGGCACCGCGGCGCCGGCCGATCGGGCCCGGCTCGCCGCCGCCCTGATCGAGGTTCGCACGTGCGCCGATACCGCGGCGGGGGAATGGTGGAGTGCTCCGCTCCCCGATGAACGCATCGTCGCCGCGGAACGCACCGGACATCAGCTCCTGGATCGCTTGCCGGTCAGAACCTTCGCGGCGGTGTCGTGATGACCGCGCGGACCCCGGCCGGTTCTCCCTCCCCGGTCCTCGAAGACGCCAAAGAAAACGCGGCCGAGAACGCGGTAGCCGACGATGCCGTCGCCGAGGTGATGCGGCAGTGGGCGCGGGCCGCACCGGAACTCGATCTGCGTCCGATCGCGGTGATCGGCCGCATCACCCGCTGTGCGGCCCTGCTGCAACAGGTCGCCGACGCCCCGCTCGGCGACGAAGAACTGGCTCGACCGGAATTCGACATTCTGCTGGCGCTGCGACGGGTCGGCGGTGAACTCACGCCGGGCCGGCTGGCGCGCGAAACGTTCGCCTCGCCCGCGGCCGTGACCAAGCGGCTGCGGGGGCTGGAAGAGCGCGGGCTGGTCGGCCGTCGGGCCGACACCAGGGACCGGCGGGTCTCCCATATCGCGTTGACCGCGGACGGCCGCGCGCTGATCGATCGGCTGATGCCGCGACAGCTGGCCTACGAGGCCGGATTGCTGTCCGGACTACCCGATGACGACCAGCGCGAACTCGCTCGCATTCTGGCCGATGTGCTGGTGCGGTGGGAGGGACGGTTCGGCGGGCTGCCCCGCTGACTCTCGAGACGACTCGCTCCGCTTCTCCCGAGGACGCCCGCATCCGGTCGTACGACGAAGCGGACCGGATGCGGGTGGATTCGCCTGCGCGTCAGCCGTTTCCGACGGCCGAGAGCGGGCGGATCAGGGGAACGCCGTCGGATGCGACGGGTACCGGGACGCTGGCGAGTTTGTCGATCGCCGCGTAGTAGGCGGCCTCGTATCCGGCGCCCAACTGGTCGACGGAGAACTTCTCCACCACCCGGCGCCGGCAGGCGGCCGGGTCGATCTCGTCGGCCGCGGCGATGGCCGCCGGCAGTTCGGCGGGATCGTCGCAGATGATGCCCGTGACCCCGTGATCGACGACCTCTTCGACCGCGCCGCCGCGCAGGGCCACCACGGGGGTGCCGCAGGCCATCGCCTCGATCATCACGATGCCGAACGGCTCCTCCCATCGAATCGGGAACAGCAGGCAGCGCGCCGAGGCGAGCAGCAGCCGCTTCGCGATCTGGTCGGCCTCACCGAAGACGAAATCGGTGTCGCGCAGCAGCGGCCGCACCGCGTTCTCGAAGTAGGCCTTCTCCGGGGGTTCGTTCATCTTCGCCGCCAGCACCAGCGGCATCCCCGCCTCGTGGGCGGCGTGCAGGGCCAGGTCGGGACCCTTGTAGGGGGCGTAGCGCCCCAGAAACAGGCCGAAGTCCTGTTTGCGGGTCTGGAACGGCCATTCCGCGGGGCGGACCGTGTTGTAGACGCGGCCGACCCAGTTGAGATTCTCCGCCAGGGAGCGTTGCCGATCGCTGATCGCGACGAACTGCGCGGTATCGGTCAGCGAGCTGTAGTACTCCTGCGCTTCCCCGTCGACCGGACCGTGCACGGTGACGACGGTCGGAATGCCGAGAGCGGAGTACATCGGAGCGTTCAGCGGCCCCGCGAAGGTGTGGTCGTGAACGACGTCGATCCGTTCGGTCTGCGCCAATTCGGTGATGATGCGCCGAACCTTGAGCGCGTTGAGCACCTCCGGGAACGGATCGCCGAGGCGTTCGGCGAGGATGTCGTCCCATACCCGGATGAACCGTGCAGTAGTCCCGGAGCGGCCGGCGCCCAAAAGGGTCACCCGGTGCCCGCGTGCTACCAGTGCGTCCGCCAGTTGAGCCACCACGGCTTCGACGCCGCCGTAACCGGCAGGCGGCACTTCGAAGTACGGCGGTGCGACCATCACGATGTGTAAGGACGCGCCGGGTTCGTGGAGCCGGTAGATCAAGGATTCCGAGTCCGCCAGTGAAGCGTCCTCCAACGTGGTGCCGCGCAGGGCGCCGGACAGCGATGCGCCGGACAGCGATGCGCCGGACAACGATGCGCTGGACAAAGAGGCCGAGTACTCCGATTCCGGATAGTGCAGGGAGTCGTCGCACTCGACGGGACTGGAGCCGGACGGGCCCGCGGAATCCGAGCCTGACGGGTTACTGCTCATGGTACTGCCTCCTCAACGTGTGAAGCTGCGACCAAGCATGGCGAGAGACCAGAAACCACCAGGCGTCTCTCGGGAACTTCGGTTTCCCTCATCGGGCGGGCCGGAGCGACCCGGTGGGTGATGTACCCAGCAGCAGACACGGTAACCCTTCGGCAGTAAAATGTCCGGGAATGCCTGGTAGAACGCAAAATTTGTGCAAGTGAGCCGGGGTACGCGGGCGGGATTACCGAGCGGTAGGACATCGCGGCGGACCCTGTCGCCGGTCCTGCCGGGGGTGTCCGGGGCGTCACGGCCGCGCCGGCGCCTCCGCGTTCGGGCGCCGAGGCGCGCATATATATAAGGCATCGATAGATCGCCGAATTGAAATCCCGGCAATTCGGGCATTCGAGACAAATTGCGATTACGACGCGCCGACGGACTTACTGTTTCACGGCAGAGTATTGACCGTTGATTTACCATTGCCGCGCCGCTGCGCGTGGCGTCCGAATGTTCCGGAAAACGCCCTCATTTGCAGGTCGTACGGCGTAGAAAGTGATAGCCGGTCGATGGCTGGGGCAATTGTCCCGGAGTGTCCGGTGCAAAATTCAAGATCAAGTATATGAAGATCAAAAATGTTGCTACGCAAGAAGGTTGGTCTGTGTAAGCTGACCTCGATCACGACCTACTACGAGGTGGGATGGCGGCGATGGTGGTGTCGCAGTGAGTATCGACAAACTCCGGCTGCGCCGTGCGAGCTACATGGTAGCCGCATTCGGTGTGCTGGCTTTGGTGGTGACCGGTCCACTGGATCGGTTGATGCTGGGTGTTTTCATCTGTATCGGGCTGGGTTTGGGTTGGCTGAACGCGCAACTGACATTGCGGTCGGTCACCGGCATCACCCGCTCGGAATCGCCGAATAAGCAGGCGCTGGCCTTGTCGACGGCCGCGCGGCTGATCATCGTCACCGTACTGGCGATCATCGTGGCGTTCCTGACGCGCCCGAACGGTGTGGGCATCTTCTTCGGACTCGCGTTGTTCCAGGTGATCCTCGTCTTGCATACCGTTGTGCCCGAGTGGAGAGGGCTCCGTCAGCAGTCATGAGCAGCACTATCGCGACGATGATCCTGGCCGATGAAGAGCCGAAGATCGAAGTAGGTCACCACGCCACCACCGAGCTCTGGGGATTGACGTTCAACGTCGACACCATCCTCTCGACGGCGGTCGCCGCGGTGATAGTCATCGCCCTGGCGCTCTTCCTTCGCATGAAGATCACCTCGGGCGTACCGAACGGCGTGCAGTTGTTCTTCGAGACCATCACCGTGCAGATGCGCGGGCAGGTGGAGTCCGCGATCGGAATGCGTATCGCGCCGTTCGTATTGCCGCTGGCGGTAACGCTTTTCACCTTCATCCTGCTGTCGAACTGGATATCGGTGCTGCCGATGCAGTACGGCCGCGGCGAATTCATCTTCCCGCCGGCCTCCGATGTCAATTTCGTCTATGCCCTGGCATTGTTCGTCTTCGTCTTCTACCACGCGGCGGGTGTCCGGCGCCGCGGTCCGGTGACGCATGTGAAACAGTTGCTGAAGGGCCACACGGGGTGGGGACCGATGGTGTTGATCAACATCATCGAAGAGATCGCCAAGCCGTTGTCGCTGTCGCTGCGATTGTTCGGAAATATGTTCGCCGGCGGCGTCATGGTCGCGGTGATCGCGCTGTTCCCGTACTGGATCGCGTGGGGCCCCAACGCCATCTGGAAGCTGTTCGACTTGTTCGTCGGCGCCATTCAGGCGTTCATCTTCTCGCTTTTGACCGTCCTCTACTTCAGCCAGTCCATGACGCTGGAGCACGAAAACCACTGAACGGCAGTCCCGGTCGGCCTCACCGATCGGTCAACGTTGGAGAACAGGAAGAGAAAATGGCAGCAGATCCAGCAATCGTCCAGGGTGCCCTCATCGGCGGCGGCCTCATCATGGCCGGTGGCGCCATCGGCGCGGGTATCGGTGACGGTCTGGCCGGTTCGGCACTGATCAACGGCGTTACCCGGCAGCCCGAGGCCGAGGGCCGGTTGCGCGGTAACTTCTTCCTGACCGTCGGTCTGGTCGAGGCCGCGTACTTCATCAACCTCGCGTTCATGGCGCTGTTCGTATTCGCAACTCCCGGTAAGTAATCGGCGAGATGTCCGCGCGAACCGATGTGGTGGCCGAGGGGAACTTCCTCATCCCCAACGGCACCTTCTTCGTCGAGCTGATCATTTTCCTGATCGTGCTCGGAGTCATCTGGTTCTTCGTCGTTCCGCCGATCCGCAAGGTGCTGACCGAACGCGAGGAGCGGGTGGAGGCGACCGCCGCCAACGCCAAAGAGGCGAAACAGGTCTTCGCCGACGCCCAGGCGAAATATGAGACGGCGCTGGAACAAGCCCGTACCGAGGCGGCCGACATCCGCAACGAGGCACGGGCCCAGGGCCGGGCGATCATGGACGACCTGCGGACGCAGGCTCAGCAGGAGGTCGACGGCATCGTCGCCGAATCCGCTGCCCATCTGCGCGCCGAGGCCGACCGCGTCAAGTCCGAGCTGCGACTCGAGGTCGAGCCGCTGGCCCAATCGCTCGCCGACCAGGTGGTCGGTGACAGTCGCCACGCCGGCACCGCCGGTCGTAGGAGGGGCAGGGATTCGTAATGATTGACACCAGCGGCGGTGTGCTTGCCGCAGGCGGATACGAGATCACCTTCGACTGGCCGGTCTTCTTCAGTCAGCTGTTCGGCTTCGCCGTCATCGTCTTCATCATCTGGAAATGGGTTGTCCCGCCGGTGAAGAGGTTGATGGCGAAGAGTCAGGACGCGATCGCCAAGCAGCTCACCGAAAGCGATCACGCCGCGCAACAGCTGGAAGAGGCCAAGCGCTCGTACGCGAACGCCATCACCGAAGCGCACACCGAACTCGAGCAGATTCGCGCCGACGCGCGCGCCGACGCCGAGTACATCGTGGCGCAGATGCGAGAAGCGGCCGCAGCGGAAGTCGAACGGGTGCGGCGGCAGGGTCGCGATCAGGTCGCCCAGCTGCGTCGCCAGATGGTGCGCGATCTGGAAACGGATCTGGCGGCCGCGATGCTGGCGATCACCGAGGAAAAGGTGCGCGACCAGGTGGCGACACCGGAGGCGAAGTCGGACAGTATCGAACGGTTCCTCGAGGACCTGGAGATCCTGGCCAACTCGTCGTCGGTCAAGCGGCAGGCCCAACCGGGCTGGAACTGAACATCGTAGGCGAGTAGCCGGTGGGCCGTGGCCCACCGGCTACTCGTTTCTATACCGAGACGGTGGCGGGCGGAGTCAGCGCGTCGGCGAGCGCCGCGAGGGTGGGCGAGCAGCCGGAATCGATACGGACGGTGGCCAATTCGTCCCCTCGCGTGGCGCCGCGGTTCACGATCACGACGGGTTTACCGGATTTCGCGGCCCGGCGGACGAAGCGCAGCCCGGACATGACCGTCAGCGAAGAACCCGCGACGACCATCGCGTCGGCCGCGTCGACCATCGAAAATGCCTCGGCCACCCGATCTTTCGGGACGTTCTCGCCGAAGTAGACGATATCGGGCTTCAACATGCCACCGCAGTCGGTGCAGTCGACCATGCGGAAGCTGTCGGTCTCGCCGACCACGGCGTCCGCGTCCGGCGCCACCTCGATACCCGTGGCGGTCGCCAGTTCGGCGAAGCCGGGGTTGGCCGCTTCCAGCCGATCGGCGAGTGTCATGCGCGAGATCAGTCCGTGGCACGACAGGCAGCGCACACGCGCGTAGGTACCGTGCAGATCGATGACGGCGCGGTGCCCCGCCTTGGTGTGCAGCAGGTCCACATTCTGCGTGATCAGTCCGCTGACCACCCCCGCATGTTCGAGCCGGGACAGCGCGCGATGGCCGAGATTCGGCCGCGCGGCGTCCATCCGCCGCCAGCCGACGTGATTGCGTGCCCAGTAGCGCTGCCGGAATACCGGATCACCGACGAACTGCTGATAGGTCATCGGATTGCGTGGCGGCGAATCCGGCCCGCGATAGTCGGGGATACCGCTGTCGGTCGACATGCCGGCCCCGGTCAGGACCACGATCCGGCGGCCCGTCAGCACCTCCACCGCACGATCGAGGCCGGTGTCGGTCGGCAGGGTCGCGAGCTGGGGCATGAATCCAGGTTACGAGTCCGTGCGCGATGTTCTCCCAGGGCTTACTCGATGGCGCGGATCAGATCGTCGTCGGAGTTCTCCGGTGTGGTCCTGGCCGCCTTCGCGTGGCTGTAGGCGATGCCGGCGACCAGGATGGCCAGCAGGACCGCCGAGGTGCCGTAGGTGCCGAATCCCAGTCCGCCGCTGCTGTGCGATTTCGAGAGCAGATCGCCCGCGGTGGCGCCGAGCGGCCGGGTGAGGATGAAGGCCATCCAGAACAGGACGACACCCGAGATCGGCGTGCAGTAGTGCGCCAGCAGGATGACCACCATGATCGTGCCGATCAGCGCCGCGCCGCCGCCGTAGCCGAGGCCCGAGCTGTCGGACAGGTAGTCGCCGAGCGAGGTGCCGAGGGTGTTCGACAGCAGGATCGCCGCCCAGTACAGCATCTCGCCGCGCAGCGTCCGGATATTCGAGACGTCGTAGGTCTGCCCGCTGAACCGCCAGATCACGAAGACGATCGCCAGGCCGCTGATCAGCAACGCCGCGCCCGCGCCGTAGCCGAGCCCGCCGTCGGTCGAGGTATCCGAACCCGGCCCGCGGTTGATCAGATCGGACATGGTGGTGCCGGCCGTACTGGTCGCGGCGATCACCGTCCAGTACAGGGCGGGATGGAAGCGGCGGGCCCGCAACTGGGCGATGAGGCTCACCACGAAGATGGCGAGGAACAGCAGCGACGCGGCCGCGTAGCCCAGCTTCAGGGTCTGCGCCAGCAGATCGCCTCCGGTCTCTCCCAGGGTGGTCGCGGCGATCTTCAGAACCCAGAACAACGCCGTGACCTGGGGAAGTTTATATACGGTCCGGGCCGGTGCCGGGTTGGTCACGTGGTAGTCCTTTCCGGGCCGCGAGCCGGCGACCGTCTCGACACAGGGACGGCGGCATTCTGCCCGCCCGTCGCTGAGACCACGCTGAGATCGTGACGGGCTCGCCGCGGTCGTGGTCGATGATGGGTGGGTGAATCGGTTCCGGCGCTGGATACATCCGTCGCGGTGGGGTGTGCGGATCCGGTCTGCCCTCGTTTCGGCTCTGGCGGTCGGTGTCGTGCTGCTCGTCGCCGCGGGTGCGATGGTCTGGTTGCTGCACCGTTCGCTGATCGACGAACTCGACGCCGCCGCGCAGGCCCGTGCCGGCGAGATCGCGGAGACGCTCGAACACGACCCGGCTCGGGTGCGCGAACTTCCGCGCGCCGAGGACGGGCGCGTCGCGGCGGCCCAGGTCGTCGCGCCGGATGGGACCGTGATCTGGGGTTTCGACGATCCGCACGGAGTACTGGCCACCGCCCCCGCAGGTGCGAGACGGGCCGTCGGACTGTCCGCCTCGCCTGGATACGACGAGGACTTGCGGGTCGCGAGCCGGGTCGCCGAAACGTCCTCGGGCCGCTACCAGGTGTTCGTCGCGGTCGACACCGAATCGGTCGAGCGGGCGGTCGGCCGGGTCGGGGCCTTGCTGGCGGTGGGAGCGCCGATCGTGGTGCTGGCCGCCGCCGTGGCAACGTATCTGCTGGTCGGCCGCTCGTTACGGTCGGTGGAGGCGATCCGCGAGCGCGTGGCCCGGATCGGTGCCACACAGCTCTCGGAGCGGGTGCCGGTGCCGACGCCGCGCGACGAGATCGCCCGGCTGGCCGAGACGATGAACGATATGCTCGCGCGCGTCGAGGCCGGACACCGGGCCCAGCGCCGTTTCGTCGGCGACGCCTCCCACGAATTGCGCAGTCCGCTCGCCACGGTCACGGCCGCACTGGAATTGGCGCGCCACCGGCCCGAAACGGTGGACGCGGAGCTGATCGACGGCACGCTGCTGCCGGAAGCCGAGCGCATGCGCCGGCTGATCGACGATCTGCTGACCCTGGCCGCCGCCGACGAACGCGGACTCGAATTGCGTACGGGCGATGTCGATCTCGACGACATCGCCCAGGCGGCGGCCGTCGCCGCTCGGCTGCGCGGGGGGATAACGGTCGATACGGATATCCGCCCGACCCGTATCGTCGGCGATCCGGAGCGATTGGCGCGGGCGCTGCGCAATATCGTCGACAACGCGGTCGCCCATGCCCGTTCACGGATCCGGATCGCGGTCACCGACGATATCGCGCCGGGAGCGTCGGGGGGCGCCCGCCTCGTCGTGGACGACGACGGGCCGGGCATTCCCGCGGCCGACCGCACGCGGGTCTTCGATCGTTTTGTGCGACTCGAGGCCGACCGGTCCCGGACGACCGGGGGTTCGGGCCTCGGGCTGGCGATCGTCGCGGAAATCGTGGCCGCCCACGGGGGAGTGGTGCTTGTGGACGAGTCACCTTGGGGTGGAGCACGATTCGTTGTCGAGCTGCCGGTGACGGGACCGCCGGACCGGTGACTCATTCCGGTGCGGCGGTGACTTCCGAGTCGATCAGCCGATAGCCGACACCGCGCAGCGTTTCGATGCTGTTGCTGCCGAACGGCGTATCGATCTTCTTGCGCAGATAACCGATATAGACCTCGACGACGTTCTCCGGCCCGTCGTAGTGCGCATCCCAGACGTTGCGCAAGATCTCGGTTTTGGTGCGGGCACTGCCCTTGTGCCGCAACAGGTATTCGAGCAGTCCGAATTCCCTTGGTGTCAAAGACAATTCGGAATCAGCGCGGGTGACCGAGCGCCGCCGCGGGTCCAATCTCAGATCACCCGCGGCCAGGATTTCGGGCTGCTGTGGGGCGCGACGGCGCAGCAGGGCGCGCAGGCGGGCGGTGAGGACGACGAAGGAGAACGGTTTGGTCAGGTAGTCGTCGGCGCCCAGGTCCAGCGCGTCGACCTGGTCGTAGTCGCCGTCCTTCGCGGTGAGCATCAGCACCGGGGTGGTGATGTCGCGTTCGCGCAGCCGGCGCAGCACCTCGTAGCCGCTCAGTTCGGGCAGCATGATGTCGAGCACGATGACGTCGAAGTCGTCCTCGCTCGCCCACCACAGGCCGTCGGTGCCGGTGTGAGCGTGCTGGACGACGAAACCCTCCAGCTCCAGGCCGCGCCGCAGAGTGACGGCGAGCCGGGGCTCGTCCTCGACCACCAGCACACGCATCCCTCCAGCATGCCGGATCCATGCGGTGGGCCGCGCGGGTCCTACAACCAGATGCCCGATTCGACGACCCATACGCCGCCGTTGTTCTTGCGGGCGGGCTGGGACAGTTGCAGGGAGACACGCTGTCCGTCCGGCCCGGTCGCGACGGCCAGGTAGGGCCCGCCGTGGGTGATCGCCGGCTGCGACCAGCCGAAGCGTCCGGAGACGAAGGCACGTGCGACGGCGTCCTCGTCCAGCCGCCACGGCTGGTGACCGGCGTCGACCGACTGCTGCAACTGCGCGGCCGCATCGCCGCTGATGCCTTCGCCGGGGAAGGCGGTGCCGGCCGGTGGATGGTCGCCTGCGGTCGGGCCGGACGGCGAGACGACGGGAAGCTCGGACGTTGGGGCAGAGGGGAATTCGGCGCGGCCGGACGAAGGCCGCTCGACACTGCCGGAGTCGTCGTGGGTTTCGACGGTGGTGTTCACGGCGGCTGTCTGCGTCGTCGAGGGGTATTCGGCGGTATTCGGCCCTTCCGAGGCCGGCGAATCGGTCGAGCAGGCGCCGAGGGGTACGGCGACCGCGACACCGACCGCGACGGCGATGACGCGGGGGATGTCCGTGGCTCGGATCTGCCGATGGCCGGATCTGTGCGGGAGTCGGGTGTGGGAGCGCATGGCGTTCTCCTGATGCGATCGGTGCCGTCATCGTGTGATCCGCGCCCGGCCGGTGTGTGTTATCGGCGGTGAGGCGTGTCGGCGCAATCGAGACCACTCCGTCATCGCGACGGGCGTGGGCGATGGTGCTCGCTCACCTGTCGCGACCGCGGTGTCAGCGCGCCGCGGATCTCGGCGGCCGCCGCCCGCACCCGCGGTGCGATGCGCCGCAGCGCCGCCGGACGATCACAGACGACACCCACGGCCGCCGACGCGTCGACGGCCACGGCCACCGCGGCCAGTCCGGATCCGAATTCGTCGTCGTCGTAATCGGTTGCGTGGCAGGCGATTCGGTGCAGCTTGCGGTGCAGTTCGGGGAGATCGACGCCGGGCTCGATATCGGTCACCCGCGCCTCGACGTCCTCCGGCGGCAGGTAGGCCAGCGCGACCCGGCCGAGGGTGCTGCGATGCGCCGCCACCCGGGTCCCGACCCGGGTGGGCACCGCCGTCGCCGCCCGGCCGCCGAGTTTGTCGAGGTAGAGCACCTCGCCGCCGTCGAGGGCGCCGAGATGGACGACGGCCGCGGTGGCCAGTAGCAATTCGTGCAGAATCGGCGCCGCGCAGGCACGTAACCGGGACAGCCGCGCGGTGTCGGCGTTCCATGTGCGGACGCGCCGGCCCAGCGCATAACCGTCCGCACTGTGGGTGAGCCACTCCAGCTGGATGAGCTGCCGCACGATCCGATGCACGGTGGCGCGCGGCAGCCGGGTCCGGACGGCGATCTGGCCGAGCGTCAGGTGGCGATCCGGTGCCTGGAACAGATCCATCACCAAGGTGGCGCGCTCGAGCATCGTCAAAGGCAGCTGAGCTGCGGCTACCTCGGACATGTACCGATGGTAGAAGTCACTCGCGCCGCGCGAGGGCCACGTTATCCATTCGGTACGCCGAGATCACCCGCCGGATCCGGACGCCGATCCGGCGCCGAGGCCGTTCGCGGACCCGCTGGGCAGTTGCAGTTGAGCGTCCGGCGCGCCGGTGCCGTTCGGGTCGAGCATTCCGCCCTGGCCTGCGTAGGGGCTCCGGCCCGGCGGCGCCTGCAGCACCGTGAGGTAATTCCACAATCCCGCCGCGAGCGCACCCCCGCCGACCAGCACCGTCCCGAAGACACCGCCCGCACCAGCGAACGCCAGGACGGCCGCCGGAATCGTCGCCAGGCAGCCGGGGCCGACCACCAGGCAGGTACTCGCTCCGACCGCGGCGCCGATGAGGGCGCCCAGTACGGTGCCGACGACCGTCCCGATCACGGGGCCGCGCGACATGACGGTCGCGAAATCGTCGAGGGCCAACTGATTCTCCATCGCGGAAGCCGCGGGGCGTCTCGCGATATCCGGTGTCATCGTGAGCGTGCGCCCGCCGTCGCCGATGCGGGTAGCGATGCGGTGGGCGGTGCCGTCCAAGGTGAAGCTCGCCGGCAGCGTCGTGACGGGAGTGCCGCCCACGGTGACGCGGGCGGAACCGTCGTCACCCGCGCTGAACGTACCGGCGGCGAAGCCGCTGAGAACGACTGCGCCAGAGGTGGTTTCGATGCTCGGAGCCGGTGGCTCGGCGGTCGCGGTGGCGACGGTGACGGATGCGGCCAAGGCCGCGGTGGCCGCGGTGAGCGCGGCGATCGTACGGCTGGACATCTGCGCCTCCCACGCTCAGCGACCGGTATCCGGCACACCCGGGCGGCCACGCAGATCGGGGGCGTATTCGCTGGTTCCCGGAGGAGCCAGCAGCGTGGTGACGTAGCGGTAGAGCCCCGCCGCGGTGGCGGGACCGCCGCCCAGTACCAGTCCCGCGACGCCGCCCGCGGCTCCCGCGAGGCTGACGATCGGCAGCACGGCCACCACACAGCCGACGCTCAACACCGCACACGAGGCACCCGCCAGGGCGATCCCGAGCCCGATGCCGAGGACCGCGCCCACCGCCGTGCCGATCAGCGCGCCGACCGAGGTGCCGATACTGACCGCGTTGACCAGGTCGTTCATCGCGAGTTGATTCTCCAGCGGCGAGGCGACCGGGGTCGCGGCGTCGCGGCGCAGGCCCGCGGTCTCCGGTGTCAGCGTGAGAGTCGTCGCATCCCCGCCGATCCGCGCGTGGATCGGCATGCGCTGGTCGCCGATCGCATAGGCGAGCGGCAGGGCATCGAGCACGCGGCCCTCATAGTCCCGGACAGTGACCGCGGTGCCGTCGGGATCGACGGCGAAGCGGCCGTTGGTCAATTCGACTGTCACCGAGCCGGTATCGGTCGATGCGGCACGGTAGGCGACCACCGCCGGGGCCGGATCGGCCGCCGCGGTCCCCGCCGCGGCCAGTGTCGCGCAGATCGCCACTGTCGTCGAGATCCGAATCTTCATGGGGCGCCCCCTCGTCTCGATCCACCGGGCGCTCGTGACGCCCGGCCCCGGTCCGGGTGCGGTGTCGCGCACGACGTGCGGGGAGCCGGACCGTAGCGCGGCGGATTCGGAAGCGTCCGAAGGCGTCTCGCTCAGCGAGACAGTTTCTCCGTCGTGGCCGGAAGCCCGGCCAGGAAGGTGGTGATCGCCGAGGTGACCGTTTCCGGATCCTCGACCATCGGCAGATGTCCGCAGTCGCTGAGCACGAGACGCTCACGGGGGCGCAATGTTTCGTCGAGCCGGGCGCCGGCGGCGGCCGAGAGGATCCGATTACGCCGGCCCCAGACGGTGCAGATCGGCGGGAACTCGGGGCCCGGAGTGAAGTCGTCGAGTGCGGCGAAAGCGGGAAAGTCCTGTACCAGCCGGTCGAGCGCGAGCAGGCGGCCGCGATCGGCCCAATGTGATTGCAGGCGTGGGTCGTTCTGCAATTTCCGGTCGCGTCCGCGCGGTCCCAGCTGAGTGGCGACGATCCATGCGACGAGGGGTTTCGGCAGCGCGAGCCGCCGGGCCAACGGCGCGAGCGGCACGAACCGGTCGAACCACATCAGCGGCGCCTGATCTCCGTGCCGCACGGTATTCCAGGTGAGCGGATTGATCAGCACCAATCCGCGCACCCGCGCCGGATCACCGATCGCGAAACTCAGCGACGTCGCACTGCCCAGGCAATTCCCGACCAGTATCACCCGGTTCAGCCGGTACTCGTCGAGAAAGGCCCGCACCATGGCCACATAATCGGCGAGCCGATACCCGTGCGGTTGCTCCGATTCTCCGTAGCCGGGCAGGTCCAAGGCGAACACCTCGTATTCGCCCCGCAACGCGGCCATCTGCTCGTCCCAGATCCGCCGCTGGGCGCCCGCATTGTGGAGGAAGACGACCGGATCGCCGTGGCCGGCGCGGTCGTACACCACGCGCCGCCCCTGATATTCGAATTCCGCCACGACGACTCCTCACTTCTACGAACATCGATGTTCGTGAGTGGGTACGGTACCGCACCCGCGCCGAAAATGCGGGTCAGCGGGCCAATTGCAGGGCCAGGGTCGCGGCGGCCGGGATCAGATACAGCGCCGGGAAGATCGTGGTTCCGTAGGAATGGGCTCGTACCGTGGTTGCCATCGCGCCGAGGAAATACAGAATCAATCCCACGGCCGCGGCCACCCCGATCACCGGGACGAAGAAGCCCACGACGAGTCCCAGCGCCCCGGCGGATTTGGCCAGGGCGAGCCAGTTCCACCAGCTTCGCGGCACGCCGTATTGATTCAGCGGTTCCACGACGAATTCGCTCTTGTTGAACAGTGAGTAGCCGGAGAAGCCGATCCACAGTGCGGCCGCTGCGCCGACGATGTAATACGCGATGTCCATGCCGGTGTGACGATGCGGCGGGCCGCGGTGTGACATGCCGCCGGGAGCAATGGTGCGATCAGCGTCGCTGCAAGGTGAATCCCGCGAGCGAATACGGGGCGTCGATCGAGGTCGCGGCGGCATTCACGGTGCCTTCCCAATAACCCTGCGGTGCGTCGACGGCGCGCAGGTCCAAACCCGTCGGCATCCCCTCGAACGTCACGTATGTCTCATCGGGGCCGGCCGCGTTCTGGCGGCCGGTCTTCGAGGAATTCCCGCACACCAGCGTCACGGTCGCACCGTCGACGAAGACCTGCAGGTCGCAGTTGTGCACGGGTGAGCCGATCATATTGTCGGGGTGCTGGGTGATGTGGTAGTTCCCGGCCGGAAGGATCCCGTTGCGGGGAACTCCGGGGTCGTCGGCAAAGGCGGCGGCCGGCACCGCGGAAAGGGTGGCGGCGGCGAGTGCGGCTCCGGCCGCGGCGCGTCGAACATTCATGGTCCGGCTCCTATCGGTCGATCCATCGAAATCAGCCGGATGCCGGAGTCGTCTCGGGCAACCGGGTCGCTCTGATGGGAGGATTCCCCGCTCCCGCAAACGAAACCAGCGGCGCGGACATCGGCGCGGTGGCGTCGCCTGCGTCTGGCTATCACCGTGTGGACCGGCTACTGATGTCCCGAGATGTTAAGTTCCAAGTCCCGGTGCGGTAAGTATTTGCGCCTGTCTGCGCCTACCGTTGAACGCATCACCCGGTGCCGGACTCGGCGGCGAGCGAACCGCCCGACCGGACGCACCGAGACAGTGCGGACCGTGGATCGCGAGCCCTCGCGGTGTCGATGCTCCGGTCCTGTCGGAAGAGGAGATGTCCTGTGCCACAAGCCTTTCGTTACTACGAGACCGGAGCGCCCGAGGTGCTGCGGTGGGAGCGCGTGGAAGTCGGCGATCCGGGGCTGAACGAGGTGCGGATTCGCCACCGTGCCGTGGGCCTGAACTTCGCCGACACCTATTTCCGTACCGGGCTGTACCCGGCGCCGCTGCCCGCGGGCATGGGCGTGGAGGGCGCGGGTGTGATCGAGGCGGTGGGCCCGGGTGTCACCGACTTCGCTCCGGGCGACCGGGTGACCTATACGGGCAGTCCGCTGGGGGCCTACAGCACGGAGCGGGTGATGCCGGCCGAACATCTGATCGCACTTCCGGACGGCATCGGCTTCGACACCGCGGCGGCGATGACCATGCGCGGCCTCACGGCGGCGTATCTGCTGCGCCGCATCCACCCGCTGCGTCCGGGCGATACGGTGTTGCTGCACGCCGCCGCGGGCGGGGTCGGCCTGATCTTCACCCAATGGGCAAAGCTGTTGGGTATCACCGTGATCGGCACCGTCTCCTCCGACAGAAAGGCCGAGATCGCGCGGGACCACGGGTGCGATCACGTGATCGTGTACACCCGCGAGGATGTCGCCGAGCGCGTGCGTGAACTCACCGGCGGCGCCGGGGTCCGGGTCGTCTACGACAGCATCGGCAAGACGACCTTCGACTCCTCGCTGAATTCGCTGGCGCGACGCGGGCTGCTGGTGTGTTTCGGCACGGCCTCGGGTCCGGTGCCGCCGATCGACGCCATGAGCCTGGCCGTCAAGGGGTCGTTGTTCGTGACCCGGCCGGCCCTGGCCGATTACATCGCCGACCCGGCCGAGCGCGCCGAACTGGCCGGCGAGCTGTTCGCCCACGTCGCGGCGGGACGCATCCGCATCGACATCAATCAGCGCTACGAACTCGCGGACGCGGTGGCCGCGCACCGCGATCTGGAACAGGGCACGAGCATCGGCTCGTCGGTCTTCACCGTGGGCCGGGAAGGACAGTCATGACAAGCATTGCCCCCGTGCATCTTTCGGCGCGCTCCGCGCCGTTCGGAGTGCGTCCGCTCACCTGCACCATCGGCGCGGAATTGTTCGATCTGGACCTGGCCGAGGTGGCGCGCGACGACGCTCTGTTCGCCGCCCTGAAGCAATTGCTGCTCGAGTACAAGGTGCTGTTCTTCCGCGATCAGAACATCAGTCGCGCCGAACATGTCGCGCTCGCAGAGCGTTTCGGGCCGCTGGAGGACCACCCCGTCCTGGGCAGCGACCCCGAACATCCCGGCCTGGTTCGCATCTACAAGGACCTCGACAGCGCGCCGGAACACTACGAGAACGCCTTCCACTGCGACGCGACCTGGCGGGAGGCTCCGCCCATGGGATGTGTGCTGCGCTGCGTCGAAACGCCGGCCGTCGGCGGCGACACCATCTGGGTGAATATGGCCGAGGCGTATCGCCGCCTGCCCGAATCGGTGCGCTCGCGGATCGCGGGCTTGCGCGCCCGTCATTCCATCGAGGCGAGCTTCGGCGCGATGCGTCCGGACGCCGAACGCCTGCGGCTGCACGAACAGTTCCCGGATGCGGAACACCCGGTCGTGCGCACACACCCGGAAACCGGCGAGAAGGTGTTGTTCGTCAACGCGTTCACCACACATTTCGTCAATTACCACACGCCGGAGAATGTGCGGTTCGGCATCGACTACGCCCCCGGCGCGTCGGAACTGCTGAACTACCTCGTCCGGCAGGCGAGCGTTCCCGAATATCAGGTCCGCTGGCGGTGGACCGAGAACAGCTTCGCCATCTGGGACAACCGCTGCACCCAGCATTACGCCGTGCAGGACTACTTCCCCGACGTTCGCAAGATGGAGCGCGCCGGAATCATCGGCGACAAGCCCTTCTGAAGTCACTGAACCACAGTCTATTTCGATACAGCAGCCTATTTCGATCGGAGTACAGCCATGCATTTCCACGACGACGCCTTGTTCCCGGAGAACCAGGAGAAGCTGGTCATCACCAGCGCGCCGTACGGGCCGGAATGGGAGCCCGACGATTTCCGCGAGGATCTGCCGCTGACGATGGAGGAACATATCCAGCAAGCCGTCGACTGCTACGAGGCCGGCGCCACCGTGCTGCACATCCACGTGCGTGAACTCGACGGCAAGGGTTCCAAGCGCCTGTCGAAGTTCAACGAGCTGCTGGCCGGGCTGCGCGAGGCCGTCCCGGAGATGATCCTGCAGGTGGGCGGATCGATTTCGTTCGCGCCGGAAGGTGAAGGCGCCGAGGCGAAGTGGCTGTCCGACGACACCCGCCACATGCTGGCCGAACTCGATCCGAAGCCGGATCAGGTGACGATCGCGATCAACACCAGTCAGATGAACATCATGGAGTTGATGACCGCCGACGATATCGCCGGCACCTCGATGCAGCGGCCGGAACTGGCCGAGGCCTACCGGGAGATGACCGTCCCGGCCGGACCGGCGTGGGTGGCCGAACATCTGCGTCGCCTGCAGGGCGCGGGGATCCAGCCGCATTTCCAGCTGTCGAGCATTCCGCAGCTCGAGACGGTCGAGCGGCTGATCCGTCGCGGCGTGTACACGGGTCCGCTGAATCTGACATGGGTCGGCATCGGGGGCGGCTTCGACGGACCGAATCCCTACAACATCATGAATTTCATTCAGCGCGTCCCCGACGGGGCTTGCCTGACCCTCGAGACGCTGATGCGCTCGGTGCTGCCGGTCAACGCGATGGCGATCGCCATGGGACTGCACACGCGCTGCGGTAACGAGGACACCATCTGGGGGCGCAAGGGGGAGAAGTTCACCTCGGTGCAGCAGATCCAGCAGCTTGTCCGCATCGCCGGTGAACTGGGCCGCGAGGTCGCCACCGCCAAGGATGCGCGTGAGATCTACAAGATCGGCACCACCTACGCCGATGCCGACGAAACCCTCGCCCGGCTCGGCTACGCCCCCAACCGCAGGCCCGGCCAGGTCGGCTTCACCCACCACGCCTGAGTGGACGTACTCCGTCGGGCGGTCCACCGGCTCCGCCCGCCGGGCCTCCGTGCTCGGCCACACCGACTTGCAGAAAGGAGTTGCAGCACAGTGCACACTGCCCTCGACCCGACCGTGGTGATCGTGCCCGGCCTGCGTGATCACGTTCCCGATCACTGGCAGACGAAACTCGCCGCGACGCTGGAGCGGGTACGTATCGTGCCACCGCTCGAGCAGGACGGAATCGGCCTCGCGGCGCGGGTACAAGCCCTGGATCGGGTGCTGTCGGACGTGGCCGGGCCGGTGGTACTGGTGGCCCACAGTGCAGGCGTGATGATCACCGTGCACTGGGCACAACAACCGACCCGCGATGTTCACAGTGCGCTGCTGGCCACTCCGGCCGATATCGAAAAGCCCTTTCCTCCCGGCTATCCGACGACCGAGCAACTGGACGCCGACGGCTGGTTGCCGATTCCGCGGCGCCGGCTGCCGTTTCCGAGCATCGTCGCGGCGAGCACCACCGATCCGCTGGCATCCTTCCGGCGGGTGGCCGGTATGGCGGAGGCATGGGGCAGCCGGCTGGTCGACCTGGGCGATGTCGGACATCTCAATCCGGCGTCGGGTTTCGGACCCTGGGACCGCGCCGGGGAACTGCTGCGGGCGGCCGTCGACCTGGCCCGCCCGTCCGCGGTCGGTCGGGAGGCGCGATGACCGAGGTGATCATGTCGGCGGCGGCAGCGGTCGCCGACATCTCCTCCGGATCCTCGCTGGCGGTGGGCGGGTTCGGGTTGTGCGGCATCCCGGAGACGTTGATCGAGGCGGTCGCCGCCGCCGGAGCCGACGAACTCGCCGTCGTGTCCAACAATTGCGGCACGACGGCGTACGGCTTGGGAATTCTGCTGGCGGACAAGCGAGTACGCCGCGTCACCGCCTCCTATGTCGGTGAGAACGCGGAATTCGCCCGGCAGTATCTGTCGGGCGAACTCGAAGTCGAGCTCACTCCGCAGGGCACTCTCGCCGAACGGCTGCGCGCCGGCGGAGCGGGTATCCCCGCCTTCTACACACCGGCCGGCGTCGGCACGCTGATCGCCGACGGCGGAATGCCGTGGCGCTTCGGGCCGAACGGCAGCGTGGCGGTCGCGTCGCCGCCGAAGCCGGTGGCCACCTTCGCGGGGCCCGCCGGGCCGAAACCCTATGTGCTGGAGGAGGCGATCACCACCGACTTCGCCCTGGTACACGCGCTCATCGGCGACACCGCCGGCAATCTGGTCTTCGACAAATCGGCGCGCAACTTCAATCCGCTGGTCGCGGCGGCGGGCCGGATTTGTATCGCCGAGGTCGAAACGGTCGTTCCCGCAGGCGATCTCGACCCGGACCGGATTCACCTGCCCGGCATCTTCGTCGATCGCATCGTGCCCGCCGGGCCGGCCCGGGGTCGCATCGAGAAGCGGACCGTACGGAGCGAGGAGAGGAAATGAGCGGCGTCATCGCCCGTTCCGGATGGGATCGCTCCGCGATGGCGGCGCGGGCCGCGCGAGAATTGCGTCCGGGTGAATACGTCAATCTCGGCATCGGCCTGCCCACGCTGATTCCCGACCACCTGCCCGCCGATATCCGGGTCACCCTGCATTCGGAGAACGGCATCCTCGGCACCGGGCCCTATCCGGTCGAGGCCGAGGTCGACGCGAATCTGATCAATGCCGGCAAGGAGACCGTCACGGTGCTTCCCGGTGCCTCCTTTTTCGATTCCGCGACCAGTTTCGGGATGATCCGGGGTGGTCACATCGATACCGCGATTCTCGGCGGCATGCAGGTTTCGGCCACCGGTGACCTCGCCAATTGGATGGTGCCGGGCCACATGGTCAAGGGCATGGGCGGGGCGATGGATCTGGTGCACGGCGCGCGCCGGGTGATCGTGCTGATGGAGCACACCGACAAATCCGGCGCGCCGAAACTGGTGGACCGCTGCACATTACCGCTGACCGGCGTGGGCGTGGTCCATCGCGTCATCACCGATCTGGCGGTCCTCGACGTCACCGCTTCCGGTCTGGTGTTGCGCGAATGCGCACCGGGCGTGACCGAGGACGACGTCGGCGCCGCGACCGGCGCCCCCGTACTCACCGACATCGGCGGACACTGACCGTTCTCGATCTCGCGATGGTGCGCGAGTTCGGATCATCGACCTGTTTCGCTCTGTCCGCCACTGTCTTTCGACGCAGCCCGACGCCATTGGCTCGGGCTGCGTCCGTGATGGCTGCGGAACCAGCGAGTGAAACTGGCGGGGCTGGAGAAACCGAGCATATCCGCGATCTCGGTGAGGGAACGGCCCTGATTTCCCACCACTCGGCGGGCCAGATCCAGCCGGGTGGTGTTCACGATCTCCGAGTAGGTGCAGCCCTCGTCCGCCAGGCGGCGGTGGACGGTACGACGGTCCACGCCCAGACTGCGCGCGACCTGGTCGGCGGAGCAGCGGCCGGTCGGTAGCAGCATTTCGACGAGTTCCTGGACCCGGTCGCGCATCGCCGTTGCGTGGCCGCTGTCCACGGCGCCGAGCAATTGTTGCGTGTACGGGCGCAGCAGCGGGTCCGACATCGGGTTCGGGGTATCGAGATCGCTTGTGTAGAGCGTGATTCCGGTGAATTCGTGATCGAATGTCAACTGGGGTCCGAACAATCGCAGATGCGTGGTGCGATCCCGCGGCGCGGAATGGGTGAAGGTGGTTTCCGCCGGTTGCCAGCCCGCTCCGAGGAATGCGCGCAGAATTCCCTGCAGCGCTCCCATGGCCAGTTCGGTGGCCTGGCGGGTGCTGCGGTGCTCGCCGATATCCAGACTCAAACGGACGTGGGCGATCCCGTTGCGTTCGGTGAGGCGTATGTGCAGCGATTCGTTGTAGGTGTGCTGATGGCGCACCATCAGTTCGAGGGCGCTGCGCACATCGGGTTCCTCGCGAATCACCAGACTCAGCGGGCCCAGATTGGACAGTCGCCGCCGTTCCGCGAGCAGCAGTCCGAAATCCTGCCGGCCGGATTCCGCGGCCGAACGCTCGAGGAGTTCGGTGACGGCCGCGGCGGGCACCCACCGGTCCTGCAGGCTCAGGCCGGCCGGATCGAGTCCGGCCTCGCGCAGCAACCGGGCGGGATCGAGCCCGAGAGACCGGCCGAGATCCACGTAGTCGTTCAAGGCCGCGTATCGCGCCAGGGGTTTCATCAGCGCCTCGCTGTCCCAGATTGTTCGCATCCGTGTCCCCGAGAGTAAAGCACGATAGGACCGGCGCCCCTACTGTTGTCTCCATCACAGCGAGGTGGCCGCCCGATGTTGCCGGTCGGCCACAGGGCTCGAGCGTTTCGGCGCCTCAGCGCCCGCACCTTCCCCAGCTCCGGCGGGCGTCGCCCGCCGCGTTCGTAGGAGCACCCATGCAGTTGAACACCACCCCTGAGCTTCCCGCCGCGCAGGCCTCGGCCGTATCGACCGGCCGTACGCGGCGCTACCCCTGGCTGGTCTTCGCCCTCGCCTTCGGGCTGTTGCTCGCCGACTACATGTCCCGCCAGGTCCTCAGCGCGGTCTTTCCGCTCCTGAAAACCGAATGGGGCCTGACGGATTCACAACTCGGATCACTGAACAGCGTGGTGGCGCTCATGGTGGGCCTGTTGACGTTCCCGCTCTCGCTGCTGGCCGATCGCTGGGGCCGGGTGCGCAGCCTGGTGCTGATGGCGACGCTGTGGAGTATCGCCACCCTGCTGTGCGCGCTCGCGTCGAACTATCACCAGATGCTCGGCGCGCGATTCCTGGTCGGCGTCGGGGAGGCGGCCTACGGCAGTGTCGGGATCGCGGTGGTCCTCGGCGTGTTCGCGCCGCGGGTGCATGCCGCGCTGAGCGGTGCCTTCATGGCCGGGGGTTCGTTCGGTTCGGTGCTGGGTGTCGCGGCCGGCGGCGCGATCGCGGTACACCTGGGATGGCGGTGGTCGTTCGTCACCATGGCGGTCGTGGGCCTGCTGCTCGCGGCGCTGTTCGCCGCGCTGGTCGACGAGCGGAAACTCGCTCGGCACGCCGACGCGGAATCGGTCGAACCGGCGACGCACACCGAATTCCGGGCGCCCGTCTCGTCGCTGTTCACCAACCCGGCGGTGCTGTGCGCCTACGTCGGTGGGGGCGTGCAGCTGTTCGCCGCCGCGGTGCTGCTGGCGTGGACGCCGAGCTTCTTCAATCGGGTCTACGGTTTGGCGGCGGATACCGCAGCCGTCGCCGCGGCGGGTGTCGTCCTGCTGGTCGGCGCCGGAATGGTGTGCTGCGGCATCGTCACCGACCGGATCGGCCGCCGCGACCTGTCGCGCAAATGGCTCGCCGCCATCGTGTTCTGCTCGATCTCGCTGATCTGCCTGACGCTCGGATTCAGCATCGAACACGGTGCGGCACAACTGATTCTGATCGGCGTCGGCGCATGGTTCTCGGGCGGTTCCTCCGGGCCCACCGCCGCGATGGTGGCCAACCTGACCCATTCGTCGGTCCGCGCCTCCGCGATGGGAACGCTGACGCTGTCCAACAGTCTGCTCGGAATGGCCTTGGGCCCCTTCGTCGTCGGCGTGCTCGCCGACCACTACGGCCTGAGCGCCGCACTACGACTCGCCCCGCTCGCCTATCTCGTCGCGATCGCCGCACTGGTGGCCGGTCGCTGCCTGTACCCGGCCGGGCTGCGCACACTCGCCGCTGTTCACAACCGATGATGAGGAAACCGATGAAATTCACGACACCCGCACTGATCACGGCGCTCGGGATCACCGCCGCCGCCGTCACCACCGGCACCGCTCATGCGGAACCGGACCGCACCGCGGTGCACTACGAGATCGGCCGCCAGGCGGATTCTGCCCTGGTGACGACTTCGGACGGCAAGCTGAAAGTGGTTGCGGATCAATTGATTCTCACCGACCGTGCGGATCGGCCGGTCGCCGCCGTACCGCTGACCTTCGCCGTCGACGACATCGCGTATCCGATCACCGCCCACATCGACGGCTCCACCGCGACACTCACCCCGGACCGCGGTAACGGGCGGCCCACCCAGGCGCGTCGCGATGTCGTCTCGGTCCGGCAGGCGGCGGAATCGTTCACGCCACGCGATTCACAGGCGCTGGGTGCGTTCGGTCAGCGGGTCGCCATCGCGGCCGGAGTCAGCGCGGTACTGGGCGCGGTCATCGGCGGCGGAATCGGCTGCCTGGTCGGCGGCGCCGTCGGCGCGGCGATCTCCAGTCCGGTGATCGTGCTCCTGGCGCCGTTCGTCGGAGCCACCGTCGCCGGCTGTGTCCTGGGCGCCGCCACGCTCGGCGCCGTGGGATCGATGGCCGGTCTCATCCTGGCCGGTGGTCCCATAACGCTGTTCTCCGCCATCCAGTACTTCTCGACGGTGCTGGCGCCGTGCCCGCCCGAGCTGCCCTACTGCAAGGACCCCGCACAGCCCGCACCCGCCAAGTAGTCGGCCGCCGGATTCTTCGACCACATCTCAGGAGGCATCGTGTTCGATTCGCCCGCACCGGTTTCCACACCGGTCGTCGACGGCATGCGGGCCGGCGGAAGCTGGAACCCGCTGTGGGATCAGCTCTACGAATGGGACCCGGAATGGACCGAACGGTTCATGGCCATGAACGCCACACCGATCGCGCGCCACATCTTTCCACCGGAATTCGTCGAATTGCTGAGCATCGCGATCGACGCGTCCTGCACCCACATGTACGCCCCGGGCGTGCGCCGGCACATCCGCGCCGCACTGGACTTGGGTGTGCCACCCGAACAGATCCTGACGGTCCTCCAGATGGTCAGCGTCCTCGGCATCCACGCCTGCAACCTCGGCATACCCATCCTCGCGGAGGAACTCGGCGAACCCCGGCCGGACCGATGACGCAGCAGTCCGATCGGTAGCGTCGATCGATCAGGTGGGGTCGCCGTGTGCCTGTGCCGCCGTGTTGACGCCGGGGGTCCGGGCTCGATCGCTACGCTGGCGCGGTCCCCGGGAAAAGGAGCGTTCATGGGTGCCGCTGTCGATCGGTTGGCCGAGATCGCGTTTCCGCTGTCGCCGTGTCCGGACGAGAGCCGGGCGTTTCACGAACAGTGGCCGGTGCGGCTGGGGGACACCGATGGGGACCAGCGGCTGCGGCTCGATGCGGTGGCGCGGTATCTGCAGGACATCGGCTACGACCACCTGCAGGTGGTCGAGGACGGCGATCTGCATCCGGGGTGGATCGTGCGGCGGACCGTGATCGACGTGCTGCGGCCCATCGAATTCGGGGATCGGGTGCATCTGCGGCGCTGGCCGTCCGCCCTGTCGAATCGGTGGTGCAACATGCGCATCCAGGTGCGCAGTGAGAACGGCGGCCTGATCGAGACCGAGATGTTCCTCATTCACGTCGATATCGAGGCCGGTCGGCCGGCGCGGATGACCGAGCGCTTCATGGCGCCGATGCGCGCCGCCACCGTCGAGCACCGCCTGCGGTGGCGGGCCGCCTTGCGGGAGGGGGCCGGTGACGACGCCGAATTCCGTCCGTTTCCGCTGCGGGTCACCGATGTGGACCGCTACGGGCACGTGAACAACGCGGTCCATTGGGAGGCTGTGGAGGAGGCGCTCGCGCGGTTCCCCGACGCACCGGCGCCGCCCTATCGGGTGATTCTCGAACACGCCGGGCCGGTGATGGGCGCCGACGAGGTGCTGATCCGCGCGTGGCGGGATGCGGGCGCGCTGCATGTGCAGCTCGAAGTCGACGGCAGCGCACGCACATTGGCGCGGATCGAACCGCTCACGCGCTGACGATCCGCGCCGGGCGTTTGCCGCCGCCCGGCGCGGTCCTCGGTCATCGCGGCGCGTTGGCCGGGTCGGCGAGGGTCGGGGTGCGTCCCTGCCGATGTGCCTGCTGGGCGTCGTCGAAGAACTCGCGGCTGAACAGTGCCGAGAGGATCGCGATACCGCCGCGGTGAACGCGGAACTCGCTCTTGGTGCTGGTTCCGGTCAACCGGACGACTCGGCCGGCGGCATCCTGCGGCCGAGCGAAATCCTTCACCCGGCCACGCCCGGTCCACTCCAGGTCGCTGTGCTCGACGACCGCGTCGTCGGGAACCAGCAGCTTGACCATGGCGTGGTCCACGTCGGCATGGACGACGATCGGGTCCTCGCCCTCGATCCACGGCGAGCGCAGGTCGATGACGACGCTCGCGTAACGGGCCTTCACCTCGAAGGCGGTGGCGTGGGTCCAATCGCCGAGACGCTTGGCGGTTTCGTGATCGGCGTGAATGCGGACGGTGTCGGTCGTGAGGGTCATTGTTCTGGTCCTTCCGGATCTCAGTGGTCGGGTTCGCCTGCCTCTCAATAGTGACACACAAACTAGTATCGAAGCAACTAGTCTTTCAAAAACTAGTCTGGTGGCACCTAGTAGGATGGGTGACATGCCCACCTCCGACCGGTTCAAGCGATCTCCGCTCGCCATGGCGGTGCTCGGCATCCTGCACCTGGAGCCGATGCATCCGTACGCCATCCAGCGCCGCATCAAGGAGTGGGGGAAGGACAAGGTCGTCAATGTCGGGCAGCGCGCCCAGCTCTACAAGACGATCGCGCGCCTGCAGGACGCCGGTCTGGTGGCGGTCCGCACCACCGGTCGCGACCAGCAGTATCCGGAACGCACGGTCTACGAGATCACCGACGCGGGCCGCGATGCCTGCACGGCCTGGCTCACGGACATGCTCGCCGTGCCCCGCAACGAATTTCCCGAATTCCCGGCCGCCCTGTCGTTTCTGATGCTCCTCGGTCCCGACGCGGCCCGCGAAGAAATGGAGCGCCGGCTGAAAGCGTTGCGCGCCGAGCATTCCGAGCTCGAGACCGGCCTCGCGCAGGCCACGCGGTTCGGCCTGCCGCGTGTCACCATGCTCGAGGACGAATATCAGCGTGCGGTCACCGAGGCCGAAATACGGTGGCTGGAAGGCGTTGTCGCCGCCCTCGCCGACGGGACGCTCACCTGGTCGTGGGAGTCGCTGGCACGGTTCCGGGACCAGGCCGCCCCCGGCGACTAGATATGCCACCGTGGCCGGATGCGGCTCGACGGCCCTATCGTCGGTTACGGTGCCGACGTCGAGACGAACCGGCACGAACCGCCGGCGACCAACAGGACACAGGGGATGGCAATGGCAAAGATCGTGTTGTTCGGAGCTACCGGATATACCGGCCGCCTGACCGCTCGAGCCCTGCTCGATCGCGGCGCCGAGCCGGTATTGGCCGCTCGTAACGCCACCGCGCTACAGCAGCTCGCGGCCGATCTCGGCGGCGTCGAGACCGCGGTGGCCGACGTAGCCGATCCCGCATCGGTGCGCGCCCTGCTCGATCGCGGGGACGTGCTGGTGACGACGGTGGGACCGTTCCTGCGGTACGGCGGCCCGGCGCTGGAGGTGGCACTCGAGGCGGGTGCGCACTACTTCGACTCGACCGGCGAAGGCCCGTTCATCCGCCGGGTCTTCGATCGCGACGCCGACGCGCGCCAGGCGGGTGTCGCCCTGCTGACGGCCTTCGGATTCGATTACGTCCCAGGCAATCTGGCCGCCGCCCTCGCGCTGCGCGACGCGCCGGACGCCGCCCGAGTCGACATCGGCTACTTCATCGCCAGCCCCGGCACCAGCGGCGGCACCCGCGCATCCATGGTCGGCATGTTGTTCGAGGGCGGCTTCGCCCTTCGCGATGGTGACATCGTGCCGGAGCGAACCGGGGCCCGGACGCACACCTTCGAGGTGGAGGGCCGCGCGCTCAGGGGCGCCTCGATTCCGGGGTCGGAACACCTCGTTCTGCACCGCGCCCATCCGAACCTGCGCGAGGCCGACGTCTATCTCGGCATGCCCGGCGGCGCCGCCCGTGTGCTGCAGGCGACCTCCCTCGTCACGGACACCGTCGCCCGGGTGGCGCCTATGAAGCACATGGCCGAGAGTGCCTTGAATGCCCTGGTCAAGGGTTCGACCGGGGGGCCCGATGCGGCCACCCGGGCCCGGACGCGCACCTGGTCGGTCGCCGAAACCCGCGACGCCACGGGCCGAATCCTGTCCTCTGCCACCCTGGCCGGCGTCGACCCCTACGACTTCACCGCCGCGATCCTCGCCTGGGGCGCGCACACCACGCTCGCCGGTGGTCTCGTCGGCACCGGCGCCCTCGGGCCGGTCGAAGCCTTCGGCCTGGAACCGCTCACCGCCGCGGCGGCCGATGCCGGACTGCGCGGGGCCACACCCGCGTAGACTGACTTCCGGACGTGCGAAGACCCGGCCGGGTATGGGTTAGTCCCGGTGACGCGAACCGTTGAACACCGCACCTTCCGCAGGTGTGACCTGTACGTCCCTTCCGATGATGTTGCATGCGAAGGGACTCGGTCATGTCGAAGTTCACTGTTGTTGTCGCCGGAGCCGGGCTGGGCGGGCTGGCCTTGGCGCACGGGTTGCGCCGCCGGGGCATCGATGTCGTTGTGTACGAACGTGATTCCGCCGTGGATACCCGGCGTCAGGGCTACCGGCTGCATCTGGACGCCGCGGCACGACGTGCGCTGCACCAGGTGCTGCCCGCGTCGCTGTGCGCACTGTTCGACGCCACCACGGGCACCCCGAAACCCCGATTCACGGTGCTGGACACCGAACTCGGTGAACGGTTCGCCCAGGATTCGGCGGAGCCGGCCTACGCGGTCGACCGCCTGACGCTGCGCCGCATCCTGCTCACCGGTATCGACGACCGCGTCGTCTTCGGCAAGGCGGTCGTCGGATACCGCACCGAGGGCGATCGGATCGACGTTCGTCTGGCCGACGGCGACAGTGTTCGCGCCGACATACTGGTCGGCGCCGATGGGATCAATTCCGTTGTGCGCCGGCAGTATCTGCCGCATGCCCGGATCGTCGACACCGGTGTGCGCCAGCTCTACGGTGCGATCGCGCTGAACGCGCGGACGCGGAACTTGTTCGACGACAGCATGTTCGGCATCTTCAGCATGATCGCCGGCCCGGACCGGAATTTCGTCGGCGTCGCGCCCGTCGAATTCCCCGAGGACCCGGCGACCGCGGCGGCCCGCCTCGTGCCGGCCGCGAACCTGCCGTCCGTTCCGGACTACATGACCTGTTCGTTCGGCGCTCGCGCCGAGTGGTTCGGTGCCGTGGAAACGTCCCTGCGCGACCTCGACGGCGGCCGCCTGAAAGATCTCGTCTCCGCCGCGGTCCGGACCTGGCATCCACGCATTCGCGCGATCGTCGACGCCTGCGACCCGGCCGGTATGTTCGCCCTCCCGCTGCGAACCAGCGTGCCGATCCCGGCGTGGCCGACCACGCCGATCACCCTGCTGGGTGATGCCGTGCACGCCATGAGTCCGGCGGCGGGATCCGGCGCCTGCGTCGCACTACGCGACGCGGCCGACCTGGCCGAGACTCTCGAATCCGTTGTGGCAGGGAAGGATCGGCGTTCCGCGCTGCACGAGTACGAACAACGTCTGATCGACTACGGATTCACCGCGGTCCGCACCGGGGCAGCCGACGGACACCGCTTTCTGGGGCAGAACCCGCTGCCCGCGTAGGGGGCGGGACGAGGGCCGCGATCCGGCGATCGGGCGCTTCCCACGCCGAGCGGCCCCCTCGCGCGCATGGCAGGCTGCGGGCATGGAGCCCTCGCGCTGTGTTGTCCTGGTCCCGACCCACGGATCGATCGCACCGGATTTCGCCCGCAATCTGGCCCGGCTGGAGCAGCGTGGTTACGAGGTCCGGACCGTCACGGGATTCGCGGCGATCGATCAGGGACGCAGTCAGATGGCCACCGACGCGTTGCGCGACGGATTCGAAGGGCTGATGTGGATCGATTCCGATATCGCGTTCGATGTGGATTCGGTGGACCGGTTGCGCGCACACGATCTGCCGATCGTGTGCGGGATCTATGCGAAGAAGGGTGTGCGCGGCCTGGCCTGCCATGTGTTGCCCGGAACCCCGAGCATCCTGTTCGGTGAAGGCGGGGGATTGCTGGAGATCAAATACGCCGCCACCGGATTCCTGTTCACCCACCGCGACGTCTACGAAACCGTCGCCGAACACGAACAACTTCCGGTGTGCAATCTGCGGTTCGACCGCCCGACCGTCCCGTATTTCCTGCCCATGCTGGTACCCGACGGTGAGCACACCTGGTATTTGGGCGAGGACTACGCGTTCTGTGAGCGAGCGCGGCGCAGCGGCTACTCGATCATGGCCGACAGCTCGTTCCGGCTGGGGCATGTGGGGACCTACAGCTACAGCTGGGAGGAAGCGGGTGCGGATTCGCACCGCTACGCGAGTTACAACTACCGGCTGGGGTGAGTCGCAGATTGCGATCGAATGTCCGGAACGCGAATTCCGGTTACTTCGCAGCGATCGGGCGGTCCGGCACGAAATTCGCAATGTGCGTTCCACTGGGGTTGAATCGGGATATGCGGTCGGACTATCACGCGAATCTGCGGCAGCTCGCCGAGTTGTTGCATGCGATGTGTGAACAGGACCGGACGGCCATTTCGGCGGCCACCTACGCGGTGGTGAACGCCGATATCGAACAGGCCGAGGCCGCGCTGGACGTCGTCGGCCGGGTCGAGGAGATGGCGCAGCAGACCGAACAGGAAGCGCTGCGCCTGCTGGCCTTGCAGGCCCCGGTCGCCAGCGAGTTGCGGCGGGTGGTGACCGCTATCCAGCTCACCGGCCATCTCCAGCGCATGGGCGCGCTGGCCGGGCATATCGCCACCAGCGCGCGCCGGCGCCATCCCGAGCACGTCGTTCCCGAACCGGTGCGGCCGTTGGTCGAGCGCCTCGGCTCCACCGCCTGTGCCATCGCCACGAGCGCCGCGGCGGTGCTCGAAACCGGCGATCCCTACGACGCGGCCGGTCTCGACGCCCAGGACGACGCGCTGGACCATCTGCACGAGCAACTGCTGGCCGCGGTGCTGGACCACGACTGGGCGCACGGCATCACGGCCGCGGTCGATCTCACGCTGCTGGGACGGTATTACGAGCGCTTCGCCGACAATGCCGTGGAAGTGGGACGCCGCACCATCTTCCTCACCACCGGGGAAACCGCCGAGAACTGGGCGCCGGACGACGACGAGTGATCCGGCCGGCCCGCAGATCTCATGGGGCGGAATTGAATTCGGCCAGCACCGTGCCGTGCCGGACGACACCGGAGAGGCCGGGGAGCTCCGCCGGCGCCGACCAGGTGCGAAATCCGTCGTAGCTGTCGCTGTAGAGATAGCGGTCCTCGGTGTAGGCGTCGAGATAGATGCGATGCCCGCCGTCGGGCAGCGGCACGACCGACGGGCCTTCCCGCGGGCCGCCCCATCCGGCCCAATCACCTTTGGCCACAAAGGAATACGGGCCCAAGGGGTTGTCCGCGACCGCCAGTTCGACGAGTTTGGTGTCCTCGTTCTTCACGAACGCGTACACCCGCCCGTTCCACCGCACCAGCTGCGTGTCGATGTAGCCCAGCGAACCCGGACCGCTCGGGCCGACGCCGAGCAGCGGTATCGGCGGCGCCCAGGCGGAAAGTCCCGCGCCCGCCGGTATCAGCAGGTGCGGGGTGAAGCCGTGCCCCCAGGTCAGCGACACGATGATGCCGACTCGGCCCGCCGCATCGGCATACCACTCCGGGGCCCACGCCCCTTCCAGGCGGCCCGGCACCAGCATCGGGACCGAGGCCAGCTCCGTCCACGCGATCCGGTCGCGGCTGCGCGCCAGGCCGATCGAGGTCGCATCGGGGGCTTCGGTGTAGGTGAGGTAGTACCAGCCGTCGGTATGCAGCAGCACGCTCGGATCGCGAGCCAATCCGGTGCGCGGTGTGAACGCGCGTTCGGCGACCGGCGTGAACACCGTCGCATCCGCCGACTCGTATACGGCCACGGTGGTGTCACTGTCGGTGCGAAACGCCGTCATGGTGTACCGCGTGGGCACCCGCTGGGGATCGGCGCCGATCCCCGGTAGCGCCGACTGCGCTCGTGCCGTCCCCGGCGCCAGCAGGGGCAGTCCGGCCAGCAACGCGAGTGCGGCTCTGCGTCCCATCGCCATGACCAGCGATTGTGCGGTTCGCGCGCGACGATTCGCCGCAGGCGCGCCGGAGCGGACTCGCCTCCGGCGTGGCGTGGCCCCAGCCCGCCGCCGACTGTAGTGGAATCGATGCGCAGCACCGCGGTTCAGCCCGAACGTGAAGTGATCTTGCTCGACACCACCGGCACCGACCTCCCGGCCGACGCGGCGAAGGCCGCGGCCGGACCGAAGGTGGCCAGACCAAGAGGGAGAACTCACTCGTGCGAACAACTCTTGTGGCGCCCGTGCTGGCCCTGTTGATAGCGGGCGGCGTCGCGACGGCGGGTCCGGCACCCGCGCAATCCGATCCGATTCCGATGAACCCGCGCACCTCGTTCGCTGTGGCCGCACTGATCCCCGGAACCGGCGCCGGCACAAAGAATTTCGACGAGATCCGGCCCGCCCTCTCGATCATCAAGCTGTATCTGGTCGACTACGTGCTGCGCCACGGCGACGGATCCGCCTCGGATCGGCGGGCGGCGCAGCGCGCGATCCAGCTCTCCGACAGTGCCGCCGCCAGTGAGCTGGATACCAAGTACCCCCACGCCATCGACGCCACCGCCGCGGAATTCGGATCGGCCGATACCAGACGCGGTTCGTTCTGGGGCGACTCCTACACCAGCGCCCGGGACGTAGCCGAATTCCTCGCCGCCAAGCAACGCACCGATCCCGGTTCGCCCATGCTGCGGTGGGTGGCCTCCGCGAGCCCGATCGCCGCCGACGGTACGGCACAGAACTGGGGCACCGCGCATCTTCCCGCGATCATCGGCACGAAATGGGGATGGTCGGACGACGGCACCGAGGTCGCCTCGGCCTCCTTCGGTCCCGGCTTCGCGATCGCCGCCTTCACCCACGGCGATGCGAACGACGAGAACGCCGACCTCGCGGTATTCACCGCCCGGCGGGGCCCAGCCGAACATCCCATCGGGAGGTAACGGTGCCTGTGGTGGTTCGTGGTGTCGGATGGATCGTCCTGTACGTGGCGGTGGCCGTGGTTCCCCTGGTATTCGCCGTGCTCGGGCCGGTGACGGGCGGCCGGGGTTTCTGGGTGGAGTTCTCGGTGGCGCTCGGATTCGTCGGGATGTCGATGCTCGGTGCGCAATTCGCGCTCGTCGCCCGGTTCCGCGCTGTCGCGGCGCCCTTCGGCGAGGACGCCCTGGTGCAGTTCCACCGCCAGATCTCCTATGTGGCACTGGCGTTCATCGTGGCTCATCCGATCCTGCTGCAGATCGGTGGCGTCGACATCGTGGCGCTGTTGAATCTCGCCGAGGCACCCTGGCGCGCCCGCTGCGCCGTCGCATCCACGGGCCTGCTTCTGATCGTCGTCGCGACCTCGGTCTGGCGGCAGCGACTGCGGATTCGCTACGAGGTGTGGCAGCTGGTCCACGGCGTGCTGTCCGTGGCGGTGGTGGGGCTGGCCCTGGCTCATATGGTGCTGGTCGGCTACTACCTCGACTCGGCCTGGAAGGTCTGGTTGTGGTCGGTGATGACGGTGGCACTGGTCGGTCTGCTGGTGTGGGTGCGGGTGGTCGCACCGATCCGGCGGTTGCGGAGGCCGTGGCGCATCGACCGGGTCACCGCCGAGCGTGGTGATGCCTGGACGCTGACGCTGGCCCCCGCCGGACACAGCGGATTGCGTTTCGCTCCAGGGCAATTCGGGTGGCTCACGGTCGATCGGTCACCCTTCGCCGTCACCGCGCATCCGTTCTCGTTCTCCTCCAGCGCCGAAGACCGCGACCGCGTGCAGATCACCATCAAGGCCCTCGGCGACTTCACCTCGACCGTCGGCCGGATCCCCGCGGGCACCCCTGCCTATCTCGACGGCCCGCACGGAGTGTTCACCCCCGACCGCAACGAAGGACCGGGATTCGTGCTGATCGCGGGCGGCGTCGGTATCACGCCGATGGTCTCGATCCTGCGCACCATGGCCGATCGCGGCGACCGTCGCCCGTTCCTGCTGATCTACGCGATGCGGACGACGGCCGACTACACCTTTGCCGACGAGATCACGGCGCTGACCCGGCGTCTGGATCTGACCGTGGTTCCGGTCCCGCAGGACCCGGTCCCCGGCTGGGACGGCGACAGTGGTTTCGTCGACCGCGCTCTGCTCCGACGGCACCTTCCCGACCGATACTCGCGGCAGCAGTACTTCATCTGCGGGCCGATGCCGATGGTCACCGCGGTCGAGGACGCCCTCGCCGACCTCGACGTCCCCGCCGACCGCGTTCACACCGAGCGCTTCAGCTTCGTCTGACCGAAAGGCCCGGTTATGCGACACACCTACACCACTCGCGCCGTCTGGATGATCACCGCCGTGCTCCTCGCCGCCTGCGTGTGGTTCGCTCTGGCCCTGGGCTGACCGAAATCCGGCATACTCGTGAGATCCTCCGTTTGGTTCTGTCGCTGCGGGGGAAGGTATTTCGGAGAATCCCGCGTTCGAGCGGGCGGGGAGGGCGATTCGATGGACGCGGTAGGGGACATGGTGCCCGTCGGTTCGATTCCGATCGGTGCCGTCGTTCGGGATGTCGTCGCGGAGGTAGCTCCCGACGAGCTGCCGGTGGTGGATCGACTGCGCCGATTGGGCGACGACCGCGCGGCGCGTCTGCTCGCGCGCCGCAGAAGTGGTGGTGATCTGCTCGGTTTCGGCATCGACGAGGTCGCTGTGCTGGCGAGCCCGGTGCTGTGGATCGTGCTCACCAAGGCGGCGGAGCAGTTCACGGAGGGTGCGATCAGCAGCGGCGGCCAGGCGGCGCGGCGCTGGTTGCGCAAGCGGCTCGGCCGCTCGAAGGCCATAACGGTACTGCCTCCGCTCGAGCCCGAACAGATCGCGGAGGTGCGGGCGCGGGTGCTGGATTCCGCACTGCGCAGTGGCATGGACGCCGATCGTGCTCGGCTGCTGGCCGATTCGGTGGCCGGCCGTCTGGTCGTCGACGCGGTACCCGAGCTCGCCGAGCCCTCGGTCGAACCCGACCGCGATTCGAGTACACCGAGCTGACCGTGCGTGCCGAGGAGGGGGAGGCCGCCGCGGGTCCGGACGCGGTACCTATAGACACCGGATTCTTCGCCGCAGGCACCGCGGTCCGGTTCGCGTTGCTGCTCGCCTTCGTCACGGTCGACAGCCTGACGCTGCTGTCGACCACCCTGGTGCAGTTACGCGAGGGCGACGAGTGGTACACCTGGTTCCAGTTGTGCCGTCTCGCAGTGGGATACGATCCGACCGAGCCGTATATACCCGCAGCGATGATGACGCGTGCGGCATTCGTCGCCTCGTGCGACGCGGCTCACGGGGTGCGTTCCCACAGCGAACCGGTGACGGTGATATCGGCCCTCGCGGTGGTGTTCGCTCTCGCCGCGGCGCTGTTCGTGCTGGGCCCGATGTGGCGGCGCCGACGTGGCCGGTTGCTGCCGGTGGATCCCGAGTCGTCCGACGAACTGGCGCGGCAATTGCGAGATCTCGTGCAGCGGGCCGACTTACGCAGGACACCGGCGTTCGCCATCGATCCGAGGGCGGATTCCGTCGGTGCGGTCGTCTTCGGCCGGATGGGCCGCTACACCGTATGCCTGGACGCCGGCCTGGTCGCACGGGGCGGCGCCGAGCCCGCCGTGCTGCGCGACGTGGTACTGCACGAACTGGCGCACATCCGCAATCGCGACGTGGACATCACCTACGCCACGGTCGCGCTGTGGCGGGCATTCCTGATCTGCGCGCTGCTACCCAACATTGTCGGGCAGGCCGTATCACTGTTCCAGCATCCCGATATCTGGCGTAGTCAATGGGAATTGGGGTTGCGTGGCCTGATCCGGGTCGTGGTCCTCATCGCGTTGACTTATCTCGTCCGGGCGGACATCTTGCGTACCCGCGAGGTCTATGCCGATATCGACGCCGCGCGCCTCGCCGGGGATACCGCCTTCACATGGCGGGATCGACCCGGCGCGCGTCGTCCGAAACTCCCTGCCCGGCATCGCCTTCTGGGGCTGATGCGCACGCACCCCGACTGGTCCGACCGCAGTCGATGGCGAAACGACCCGGGAATACTGTTCGGCGCGACCGCACTCCCGATGTTCCTCACCGGAGTCACCGCGCAGGTGGCGAATGTTCAGGCGACCATCTGGTCGAGTCCCGGCACTACGGCCGAGGTGGCGACCTGGACGACCGCCGTACTCGTCGTCGGCATCGCGGGTTACATCCTCTGGCGCGCGGTCGGTTACGCGGTTCTCATCGATCGGCCGGTGCCCTCGGGATGGATTGCGGGCGTCTGGCTCGGCGCGGGCCTGGCGGTCGGCGAACTGCTGTCCTTCCGCACTGCCGGTGTGAGACTCTTGCCTCCCGACCCCGAGATTCTGATCGTCCTGCTGATCAGTGCTCCGGTATTCACGAGCTGGGTCACCCAGTGCGCCGAAATCTGGATTCGGGGTAGTCGTGGCCGATCGCTGCGCCTGGTGCGGATACTGGGACTCGCCGCGGCCCTGATCGTGTTCGGCACGTGGTACGGCTACTGGATGAACGGGCTTTTCCTCTTGCAGAGGGGGGCGCTGCGGTCGCCCGATTTGTCCTTGCCGGGAACCCCGGGATGGTTCTGGGTCGTCGCCGACCTCGGCAACAGACCGCTGGTACTCGTGGGCGCTTCCGTTCTGTGGTTGTTCCCGCTGTTCGCCGTGGTGCGGCGATGGAACACATTCCCGCCCGCATGGGTGCGACGCGCCCGCACCGACGCATCGGACGCGGGAGCGGTGGTGCATCGGGCCGTGCCGGTGCGGCACGCCGCCACGGGTGCGGTCGTCGGCGGTGGACTGTGCTGGTTGACCGTTGTGGTGATCATGGCGCGACTGCATCCCGACCAGCCGCCGTTCGGGCAGCTACCCGACGAGTGGGTGTTCCGCTATCCGATGTGGCTGAGCGCGGGTCTCGGCTGTGTGCTCATGCTGACGGCGATCGGAGTATCGGCGACCGCGGCGCGATTCCGGCTGCTCATGGGGCTCGCCGCCGCCGGCGGCGCCGGATTGGCCGGTCTGGCCGGCTTGTTCGTCCTCGCGGCGACCGACGGATGTATCGCACCCATGCGGGTCATGGCCCACACCTGCCGCTGGCGACCGGGCCCGGCCTGGATGGTCGTCACGTTGCAGGTGCCGTTCGTCCTCGGTCTCGCGATCTACCTCGCGGCGGTGGCCGCGCTGCTGGGTGCGGCCGTCGCCGTGGCCGGCCGTCGGCTCGCCGGCCGAGCGCGGGCCACGGCACCGCGATTCGACATGGAGCCCGAGCTGCCGCGATCGGCGGTTGTGCGTGGTGTCGTCGTGGTGCTCGCGGCCGGAGCGGTGATCGCTCTGGTTGCGAATACCGCGATTTCCTTCTACGACCGTGGACATGTCGAGGGGGCCGCCGTCGGAACACTCGGGCGGGAACCACAGCCCACCCCCGAGGCGCGGGCGCGCCGGATAGATGCCTGGCTTCGGGTCGGTGGTGCGGCCGAAGCCAACAGGCTCCACGACGACAACGAACGGTTACGAGCGGCTACTGCGGCCGCCGTGCGCGCTGCCGAGGGACAGCCGACGGTCGCCGTCGATCCGGAGATATTCGCGCCGTTGTGTGCCGCGATCGCCGCCGACGCCGACCGTGCGGCCGCGTTCGTTCCGATTCCGGACGACCTGGCCCAGGCCGACTGGGCGACATGGCTCGCCGTGGTGAAACGCGCCGGTGACGACTGCCGGCGCAGTTTCGACGACAAGAACGACGCCCTGTTCGACCGATCGATGACCGAGTACGTCGCGGCCGACGCCGCGTACGCGACGCTCCTGCGCCACTTCGACGAGATCCGCGACGCCGCGGCGGGGGGCTGACCGGGGCATGCGAGACCGCTCACCCGATTGTCGGCAGGGTGAACGCGGCGGTGCGGACCACGTCGCCGTGCTCGAAATCGAGGAACAGCCGGTAGGTTCCGGGGCCGGGGACGGCGGTGTGGAAGGTGACCTCCGGGCCCGGGGCGGTGACGCCGTCGCCGGGTTCGCCGTTCGGGTGGACGTGCACATAGGCCAGATCGCCCGCCCGCAGGATCACCAGATGGCCGTAGGCCGCCAGATACGGCTGTAGGTCGGTGACCGGCTCGCCGTTCTTCCGCACGGTCAGGGTGAGCAGGCGGCCCTCGCCGGGCACCAGATCGCCGTCGAGAGTCACCTCGTAGCCGTCGACTTTCGCGGTCCGTTCGGCCGCGGGTGTCGGGCGAGGTTCGTACGCCCCGGTGACGGCCAGATCCGCGCCCAGGGTGATGGTCTTGCCGAGTGCGCGCGGGGCGATGTCGGTGAAGACTCGATACGCGCCCGCCGCCGGCAGGTTCAGCCGCACCGTCCAGATGCCGTCGGCGGTGAGTTCGGGATGCACGTGCCAGAACCCGGTCAGCTCCCGCTGCACCACGATCAGATGCAGCTCCCGATCGTGGATCGCGGTGTACTCGGTGACCGGTGTGCCGTCCGGCCCCAGGATCCGGAACCGGAAGCCGACCTCACCCGGTGCGAGGATCGGCTCGGCGAGCGCCAAAGTGTAACCGTCCTGGGTGATCTGGAGTCCGCCCGGCAGCCCACCACCGTGCGCGGCGTGTTCGGCGTGCCCGCCGTGGCCTTCGTGCCCGGCATGCTGCTCGCGCGGGCCGTGGGCCCCGTGATTGGCCTGTGCCCCATGGTGTTCGAGGTGAGCGTGTGTGGTCATCGTCCCGGCCTTTCGATCTGTTCTCGTCCGACATCGGAAACGTTAATACCCCTGGGGGGTATGTGCAACCGATGACAAGTGAGACGAAGAAGACGACCGGATTCGAAACGCGACCGGCCGGCCCGGAATCGGGCCGGCCGGTCGGTCGGAAAAGCTCTGAACGAAGTACCGAGCTCCCTCGGGGGAGTGCCCGTCAGCTCAGACCGGTCACTTCCTGGGCGATCGCGGCGAGCCGCGTCTGAGCGGCCGAGACGACGCCGTGGCGGTTCTTGTGGGCTTCCTCGTAGGCGACGATCGCGCGGATGTCGGCCGGCTCGGTGAGCTCCTTCACCGCGGCGACGGCTTGGGACACGTTCAACTCGTCGTAGTCGCCGACCGGGAGCTCGCTAGGTTCGAGAACACCCGTGGTGGCGCGGATCGAATGCAGCGCATCGGCGGCCGCACCGGCGCCTTCGTGGCGCGTGACCTGCTCGGCGGTTTCGAGCGCGGCATCGCGCGAGGCCGACAGCGTCTTGACGGCGACATCACCGGCGTGGGCTCCCCGCGCGAGCAGCTCGCCGAGCGCCGGCGGGGTGGTGCGAACGGAGTCCAGCGCGCGATCCAGGCCGCGAGCCGACCACGTGACGGGCAGGTTGAACAGTTTCACCGCGGTCCCCGTCGCCGCCTGAAGAACGGTGCGGCGCAACGCGGCCGGTCCGCCGAGGGCGTCCTCGGCCAGGACGGTGGTCAGCCATTCCACGGTGGCCGAATGCGCGGTGATCAGGCGGTCGGCCAACGTCACGACCTCGCGCTGCCCCGCGGCGGTCGCCAGGGCCTTGATGTAGCGGGCGCGGTCGAGCAGCTGGTGCTCCAGCGCCAGGTCGCCGAGCAGCGCCTCGTCGAACGGCTGAGCCTGTTCGGCCATCGCCTTGATGGCAGCGACCGCGCGGCCGAGGAACGGGCCGACCACCTCGGGCACACTGCCCAGATCGCGGATGGCCGCCTCGATGGCCTCGGCGCGGGCGCGGCCCTTGTCGGCGTTCTCGGAAAGCTCCCGGCGAACCGCCTCGGTCCGGGCCTGAGCGATCCGGGTCTCGGCCACCTGGATCTCGGTGTTGGTCAAGGTCAGCACAGCTCGCAGCTGGGCCAGCAGGGTGGAGGTATCGGGAGTGCTCATGCGAATCTCGTCCTTCGGCGTATAGACGGCATCAGGTCGGGGCGCAACGTTGCACCATATCTGCGACTACCCGCCATAACCGACGATTAACATGTTCGGCGCTGACGCGATCGCGGCAGCGGGCAGTCGTGGATCGGCCGAGCGGTCCTGATGCGGTCAACCGAGATAGGTCGATTCGAGCACGAGATCCTTGAGCACCTTCTGGTATTCGGCGTGCGTCCGATGCTCTCGGGTTGTCCACCGGGTGCCCTCGTGGCGGCGCATGAACGCTCGATACTCCGGGGCGCCCGGGTATTTCACGTTGTCCGCCACCACGACCGAGCCGGGACGCAGCCACTCCTGATCCATGATCCGGCGGAGATCGGGAAGATATTCGTCCTTCTCGTGGTCGAGGAAGGCGAAATCCAATGTGCCGGGGGAGAACTGGTGCTCATTACCCAGCGCGCCGAGCGTCTTCCCGTCGTCGCCGAGGGTGCCGACGATGACGACGATCCGCTCGCCGACGCCCGCGTGATCCCAGATCTGCCGCGCGACAGCGGCATTCGCCGCGTTGAACTCGATCGAGTACAGCACGGCATCGGCCGGCATGACCCGCGCGATGCGCAATGCGCTATACCCGCAATAGGTTCCGAGCTCCAGCAGGCGCCGCGGCCGCGCGGCGGCGACGGCCCGGTCGAGGATCCGGCCCTTCTCGTCACCGATGTTGATCAGGTAACTCTTGGTATAGCAGAACTCGTCGATCGCCCGGATGACGTCGTCGATGTCGCCTTTTCGCGCATGCGCGCACACATAGTCCGCCAGCGCCTGTTCCCGGCCGTCGCCGACCTGCCAGGTGGCGCCCATATGCCGGAGGCCGAACAGAAACCGCACATACGACCATCGCAGGAACATCACCGGTTTGCCCACGCTCTCGTTGGCGGCGATCGCCAGGGCGACCGCCGCGACGGCGGCCAGGGCCAACCGCGGGAGACGGAGACCGAACACAGCCGGCCGGCGGGCGGCCAGCAGAATCGACGAAGCAACCGACACCGCGGCGGCCACGATCGCAGTGGAATGCTTGCTCATCTGTTCTTCCCTTCGCCGTGCCGATGCAGTTCGGCCTCCAGGATCGGCCCGATGACCGCGAGGGCCTCGGGGTTGGTCATCTGGGCATGGGTGACGTCGACGCGGTGTTGCGTGATCTGCCCGGATACGAAGGGCCGCCACATCTCGCCGGTCAGCTCGCCGGTGATCCCTTCGGTCGCCGAGAAATACAGCAGATCGCCGTCGTAGCGTGCGGGCCGGTAGCTCGTGGACATGGCGACACTGTCGACATATCCCTGGTGGAGGCGTTCGAGCTGCTCACGGCTCAACCCGCGACCGGGACCGGGACTGTCGGCGAGCACGTCCACAGCTTCGTCCAGGGTGAGTGGCCGCGTGTCCGGGGTGGCCGACTCGTTGCCCTGCAGGTGGGTGACCAGATCACGGACGGTGGGCGGTTCCGGCTGGGGCGCACCCTCGTCGAAGGCCACGCTGTCGAACATCACGAGCAGTCCCACGGCGTGCCCCCGGGCGCGCAGCCGGACGGCGAGCGCGTGCGCGAGTTGCCCGCCCAGCGACCAGCCGAGCAGGTGGTAGGGGCCCTCCGGCTGGACGCGCGTGAGTTCGCGCAGATACACCTCGGCGAGCTCGTCGACGGTGTGGTACCTGCGCGACCCCCCGGAGACGGCCGGAGACTGCAGACCGTAGACGGGCCGGTCGGTGACGTACCGCAGCAGACCCGAGTAGCACCACGAGAGCGGAACGGCGGAATGCAGGCAGATCAGCGGAGTCCCGGAACCGCTGCCACGCAACGGAAGAACCGGCTCCAGCGCCGAACCGCCGACCGCCACATCGCTGTTCCCGCCGGCCGCCGTGGCCTCGATGGCGGCGGCCAAGGTGTGCACCGTCGGGGTGAACAGCGAGGAAATCGTCACCGTCGTGCCGGTCCGCTCCGACAGTTGCCGGCACAGCTCGACGCCCAGCAACGAGTTGCCGCCAAGTTCGAAGAAGTTGTCGTCCAAGCCGACCCGAGATTGCCCGGTGACCTCGGCGATGGTCTCCGCGACCGTGCGCTCGATCGGCGATGTCGGCGCGCAGAATGCCGGACGCGGCAACGTCTGCGGATCCGGCAACGCGGATCGATCGGTCTTGCCGCTGCTCGGATTGATCGGTATCTCGGGCAGCGGCACCAGCATCGCCGGAATCATGCCGGGCGGCAGCACGGTGCGTAGCCGCGCCAGGACGGCGGTGCGGTCGAAGTGCTCCTTCGCGGCCGCCGTGGGGACGACATAGCCGATCAGCCGATCGCCGAGCGCCTCGGACGTCCACACCCGCACCACGGCCTGATCGACCGTCTCGTCCGCGGCCAGTGCGCGCTCCACCTCGGACGGCTCGATGCGCTGCCCCCGCAGCGAGATTTGAACATCGCCACGGCCGAGGTACTCGAGCGTGCCGTCGGGTTGTTCCCGGACCATGTCACCCGTGCGATACATCCGAGTTCCGGGCTCTCCGTAAGGATTTGCCACGAAACTCTGCGCGGTGATTCCGGGCCGCCCGAGATACCCGCGCGCCAAGGCGTCCCCGGCGAGATACAGTTCGCCGCGGGCGCCGCGTGGCGCCGGGCGCAGCCGGGCGTCCAGTACCGGAGTCTGCACGCCGGGCAGTCCGCGGCCGATCGTGATGAGCGCGTTCGGATCGAGCGGTTCGGTTTGGGTCACCACGACGGTGGCCTCGGTGGGGCCATAGGAGTTGAACATCGGGAGCCGGCCCGCCCAGCGTTCGGCCAATGCCGGCGGGCATTTGTCACCGCCCACGGTGACGGTCCGCAGCGCCGGCAATCGGTCCGGGTCGAGCGTCGCCAGAATGGCCGGTGTAACCACCAGATGGGTGACGCCCTCGTCCTCCATCACCTGCGAAAGCCGCTGTCCCGCAATGATGTCCGGCGCGAGTGCCACCAGCTTCGCTCCGGGCGTGAACGCGGAGAGATATTCGAGCATCGACGCATCGCAGAACGGTGAATGTGCCTGCAACACCACCGAATCGCTGCCGATGCGGTTACGGGTGCGCAGATCGTCGGCCAATGTCGCCAGACCTTCGTGGGTGCTCAGCACTCCCTTGGGTTCACCGGTCGATCCGGAGGTGTAGATCAGATAGGCCGGGTGGGCGGCCCGCAGCGGTCGTATCCGATCCGCGTCGGTCACCGCGGCGGTCGACCGGGCCGCGGCGGCACGGGTGAACTCGTCGCTGTCGAGCAACAGCCAATCGACCGCGGTGCTCTCCAGAGGCGTGCGCCACTCGGTGCGGGTGATGCCCAGCGCCGCACCGGAATCGGCGATCAGCTTCGACACGCGCGCCGGCGGATCGGCGGGATTGACCGGGAAGAACACCGCGCCGGCCCGGGCGACCGCCCACAGCGCCATGACCGATTCCACCGACCGGGACAACGCCACCGCGACAACGACTTCCGGCCCGGCTCCGTGCGCGATCAGCTCGCGCGCCCACTGCGCGGTCGTCTCGTCGAGTTCGCGATAGGTCACCGATCGGTCCGGCCCACTCAGTGCGATCCGTTCACCGGCATCGATTCCGCCGGAGAGCAACTCCGGCAGCAACCGCTGGTGCTGCCGCTGCTGCGGGGCGGCGATCGTGTGGGTACCGGCGACAGCCGCGAACACCTTCTCCGTAGCGTCGGCCCACAGGAATCGGGACAGGCACTCCATGAACTGCTGCCGATACCCCTCCACTTCGTCTGCCCGATACAGCTCCGGGTTGGCGTGGAAGTCGACGACGAACGGCTCGTCGCCGAAGCGGTAGCAGCTGATCGCCATATCCTCCACCGGGCCGGCCGAAAGCAGTTGCGTCCGACCGCGAACGGCGCCGAAGTCGATGCTGTCGGGCAGGCTGAGAACGTTGATCAGCGGGCCGTAGCCGTGGCGACCGGCCCGGCCCACGCCGTGGTCACGGAGCAGGTCTTCGTGCCGGTACAACTGGTGGCGCAGCGCGCCGATCATGTTCAGGCGCACCAGGCGGACGAGGTCGCCCACCGTGCTCTCGGCCACGCCCCGCACTCGCAACGGCACCACGTTGGAGACCATCCCGGCCGACTGCCGCAGCGCTCCCGTGGTGCGACCGGCGACGGGCAGCGACACCGTGACATCGGTATCACCGGTCATCTGCGCGAGAAAGGCGGTCACCGCCGCGACCAGCACCTCGGCCACCCCCGTGCCGTACCGCCGCGCTGCGGCGTCGAGCCGTGCCATGACCTCCGCATCGACAATCGCATGCGCGATATGAGGGTGTGCCGAGGGCGCCGCGTACCGCTCGCTGAGGCGCGTTACGTGATCGAGGCCGGCCAGCTCCTTGCCCCAGTACTCGCGGTCGGCGGCGAACCGGGACGAGGACCGGTACCGCTGCTCGGCCGCCACGATCTCGGTCAGTGACACCGCCCGGCACGGTGCGGGGGGCCGTCCTTCGGTTGCGGCGGAATGTAATTCGGCCGTTCGCTGCAACACCCGAGCGGCGCCGAAACCGTCGACGGCGATGTGGTGGCTGCGCGCATAACAGCGATAACGGCCGGGGCCGAGAGTGAACAGCACCGTCTTCGTGACGTCGTCGCCGGTCAGGTCGATGCCCCGATGATGATCCCGGCTCATCCACTCGTCGGCGGCGCGTTCGGGATCGGGGTGATCACTCAGATCTATGCAGTCGAATCCGGCGTCCAGCTCGTGGTCGAGGTATTGGCGCGGTCGGCCCCCGACGACGGCGAATCGCACATGCGGCGACTGCAATTCGCGCGCGGCGCGGCGGGCGCACTGCTGGAGCAGGCCCAGATCGAGTTCGCCCTGCACATCGGTGTATTGGGAGATGGAGAACGGAACCGAGGGATGTAATTGCTGGGCCAGCCACAGTTCCGACTGCGCTACCGACAATTCGAAGAAGTCCGCGTCCGGAGCCACGCCGTCGTGACGACGCGTGGTACTCGAGAGGTCTACCACCGCAATTCCTTAAATCTCGACGGCGAGGATATCGACGAAAGTGTTTGTGCGAGAAGGCGACATCACGATCCGACCCGCGTCCGGAGAAAGCCCTCTACTTCCGCCGTCATCCGGTCGACCGAATCGGCGACGAAGAGGAGGGGCTGGCAAATGCTGTCGTCGATATCGCTGGTGAGTATGTCCTCGACCCGGAACTCTCGCAGATCCGCATGCACGAAGGACTCCATCTCCGTGACCGAGGACAGAATCGCGGCTCCGTACGCGCGCGGATGACCCTTTTCGGCGACCACGCCGACCTCCAGTGTGAACCAGAACAATCGCGCGATCGCGGCCCGCTCCTCGTCGGAGGTGGCGCGGTTGGCGGCGCGGCCGAAGCAGCGATACAGTTCCGCGAATTCCGGATCGGCGAGTATCACCGCATGTCCGACCAATTCGTGGATGACATCGGGATCGGGCGAGAACGATTGTTCGGTCACCGGCCGCACGTCCGGGGTCGCGTGCAGGATGCCGTCGGCCATGGGGCCGTAGAACAGGCGTCCCGGCTGGCTTCCGATGGCCGGTGCGAGCTCGAAACCGGTCAGGGACCGAAGCGTGCGGGTAACCTCGCTCATCTGCGGTACCCGGTCGGCGGGCAGTTGAACGATGCGAGCGGCGGCACGATACTCCGCACATCCCAGTTCCTCGTGCATGGCCCGAAGCGTCGCGAAAACCCGTGACCAGAGCGCGTCTTCGTCGCTGCTGTAGACGAATTCGGGCAACGGCTGCCCGGGGCGGCATGCGCGGGCGACGCGCTCACGCTCGGAACGAACGTCGAGACCAACCGTCATCGCAATCAATCCTCTCCTCGAGTTGCCTAAAGTGCGCAGGTCATCACCACTCGGAATCGATCGGCGCTGACAATAGGTGCGTTCTGTGTGCGCGAGTACCCCCGGCTATTTCCTGCAAACAAATCGGCGAAGGCGGCGAGCATAAAGTAGAACGCGGCTTCCCGCAATACAGCTCGGGGAATATTGGGTGAAGATTCTTCGCCGTACGCGGACCTGCGCGAAAAGTGAAACGGGTTGTCCGGCAAGCGGAAGATTTCCTGCCCGATCTGTCGCTTTTCTCCCGAAATCTTCATGGCGCCTTCACCAATGTTCAGGCGCCGATCACGGCCGCGAACATCGGCCACGAATCGTGCACGACATTCACGTTCTGGTCGGCGAAGAACGTCGCCACGTCGGTGCGGTCGAGCCATCCCGACCCGGTTTCCCCGCCCTCGACGCCGTCGAGGAGATACAGCGTCGGGCGGGGCGCCGAGGTATCCGCCGGGCGCAGCACCCGTACGGGGACGGACCGGTCCATCGCCGGTGAGTACACGTTCAAGGCGGCCTGCGCGGCGACCGGCGACCGATCCACCGGATCGCCGCCGGCTGACGCGGCCCCCACGGTCGTCGCCGAGAGGAGCAGGACGAAGACCCCGGCGAGCCACCGTAAACCTCCCGCGGGCAGGTTCGGCATCGGCCCCTCCGCTCTTCTCGGGCGAACAACGGTGATCAGTCAAGCTACTACACGGCGAGCGGGGAACTCCCGGTTTGCCGCCACATTGCTGAGCGAGTCTTCTGTCGCTGAGGTCGGCGAATGCCGCGGCCAGGGTCAACGGGGTAGGGCCGGACACCTCAGCGGATCGACCCCGGTGAGGTCGGCGCAGGCGTCCCAGAGCTCGGCCGCGGTGTCGACGTCGGTCATATGGGCATGGGGTGTTTCGCGATGCGGTCGTCCACGAAGGCCGAAAACCCTCGGCCCCCACAGCTCACCACCGGTGATCTCGGCATCGAGGGTGGCTCGGACGATGCTCTCGGCGCCCGCGTGCTTGCCGTGCAGCACAACGCCGGCGGGCAGGCCGCGCAGGCGCTGGGCCGGAGGATGGACGAACAGCGGTGGTCGCGACGGGGTGAGCGAGTCCAGGGCGCCGCCGGGATGGGCGAGGATGCTCGCGGTGCCGGCCCCGCATGCCCGCAGCCGGCGATCCAATTCGAAACCGATCATCATCTGCGCCAGTTTCGATCGCCCGTAGGTGCGTTCGGGCCGGTAGTCGCGCTCCGACTGCAGATCGCCGAGATCCAGCCGCTCCGACCGCGCGGCGAAGCTGCCCACCGTGACCACCCGGCTCCGCGAGGCGGCTGTCAGCCTCGGCATCAGGTGTGCGACCAGCGCGAAATGGCCGAGATGATTTGTCGCGAACATCGCTTCGTGTCCCCGCGAGTTCACCCGGCGCTGCGGGGCCGACAGGAGTATTCCGGCGTTGAGTACGACCGCGTCCAAGCGCTCGACGCCGAGGGCGTCGACGGTCGCGGGCAGTGCGGACAGGTCCGCGAGGTCCAGCGGCACCGAGAGCGGTCGAGCGTGCGGAACGCGCCTCCGGATCGCCTTGATCGCGAGGCCGGCTTTGGCGGTGTCGCGGCACCCGAGCGCGACTGTGGCGCCCGCGGCGGCGAGTTGCTCCGCGACGAAGTATCCGATGCCCGCACTGGCGCCGGTGACCAGAATCGTCTTCCCCTCGGCTCGACAGCCGCTGTGCCATGTCATGCCGGCAACCCTGACATCGTGCTCTTGCACCGCCCTCACGTGCCACTGGCACGCGGGCGGATGTCGTGAACGGTAACCACCGGAAAGCTGACGGTCGGCGCGGGGGGATATATTCTCAGGTCGAAGGTTGTATTCGGGGGAATTGCAGGAAGAGATGCGGCGTGGAATTGCGCTCTTTACGAAAAGAATCTTGTGGGAATTAACTTTCCAGTCTGAATAATTAATTGCGGATAATGAAATTCTGGACGCGTTTTAATTGCGCGATTTCGACCATGGAAAGATGAGAAGAAGCTATATTTTAGAAACTCAGTGTTGCGGTCCGACATCCGGTCGTACCGTTGCTCGATATTTTCTGGAGTTAGTCATGAGATCGATCTCTTCCCTGGTTCGTGCCGGCGTTCTCGCTCCCGTGGCGGTCGCCACCGTCTTTTGTCTGGCGGCACCGGCGAATGCCGCCCCGGTCAGCGTGAACTGGAGCTGTAAGGGCACCATTCTCGGGATCGGCCAGACCTCGAGTATGACCACATCGGTCACCGGCACCGCGCCGAGTTCGGCGGCGTCGGGTTCGGCGGTGGCCATCACCCTCACGCCGGGTTCCTCGTCGGTGCCCAGTTCGGCGTCCGGCTTCACGGTGAACAACATCAGCAACTTGAAGATGACCTTCCCGACTCCCGCGAATTCGACACTGGTCTCGGCCACCGCCTCCGGGGGGACCGTGGCCGGCACCGTCACCACGTCGGGTGGGAATGTCGTTCTGACCGTGCCCGGTCCGATCGCCGGCGGTACCAGCTTCACACCGCCGGCGGTGACCATCAACGTCACCGCCGGTACTCCCGGCACGCCGATCACCAGCAAGTACGCGGGGACCAGCTACACGAATCCCGGTATGACCATGACGACCAACGTCGCCTTGGTCGGCAATGTGGCGACCTCGTGTTATCCGAATCCGTCCCCGACCCTCACCACCACATCTGTCAGCTGATTCCGCGGACAGGGGCCACGGCGTGACGGCCGGTGTCCGCGCCGGCGGCCGGTGGTGAACATGCCTGGACCGGGTTTGTGTCAGCAGCCCGGTCCAGGTTTCACCCGGGCGGGACGGGTGACTGCTGTTCCTCATAGTGGTTGCCCCGCTTCACGTTTGGGGTACGGGAAACCGTTGGACCGAATTCTGAAATGCACCGTATCGCATGGGTCGGTGTGTCGTACAGTGCATGTCCGACACTGCCCACGGTCGCTTCGCCGGCCGCGGCGGTGCCAGCTTTCGTGATGTTCGTCAGCCGCGGTTCGGCTGTCGTCCGAATCGATTGACAGGAGCACACATGCCCGCTTCAATCGCCCGGCGGCGATCCCGGAGAACAGCCGAACCCGCCCGACTCTCGGTCGAACTCAAAAGGGCCCTGGAGTTCTACCACGGAACCGTCGAGGACCTGGCCCGCGAATTGATCAGAGTGCTGGGTGTGAACGAAACCGACCGGCGTGCTTTGGAAATCGTGCTGGCCGACGACGAGAAGTCGACGACGCCGGGACTGCTGGCCGAACGGCTCGGCATCACGGCTGCCGGCGTCACGATCATGCTCAATCGGCTGGAGAAGCAGGGCTATATCGCCCGCTCGCTGCATCCGACCGATCGTCGTCGCGTGATAGTGATGGCCACCGAACTCGCGGCGTATCGCATACGAGAAATCGTCGTGCCGATGCTCGTCGAGAGTTACAAGATGTTGTCGAGCTGGTACGACTCGCACGAACTCGAAATAATCGCCGACTTTCTCACCCGCGCGGGTGAGCTGCAACAAATCCACCGGCAACGACTGCGCGACGTGGATCCCTACTCGAGGTCCTGAAACCCGGCCGCGAAGCCTCGAGGCCCCGCCCGTTCGGCGAGGCGACACCGTAATGCGCGCGTTTCGCTGTTCGCGGAACTGCCGAATTCGACGTCCGACGCTCGGGCGTGTTTTCGGTGTCGGAGGCGGTGTGCGCACCGTTTCCGGCGGTCGGCGCATCACAAGGAAGAAAGCGGTGGGCGGATGCGAACCGTCGACAACAGCGAACAGCGAGTGACAGCAACCGATATCGATGATGAGCCTCGGCGTCGAATTCCGCGGTCGGACGGACGATTCCGGCGGCAGGTCTCGCGCGCGGGAGTGGTCACCGCGTTGGTGACCACGGCGATCGGGATAACGCTCGTGGTGCGAGCGGATTCGGGCCCGCCGGCGCACGTGAACGAGGCGCAGTCGCACCTCGGCGAACCCGCCGTGCAGACTCTCGACTGCGGCGCTGTTCCCAGCGAAGCCGCCGCGGTGAACGCGAGCCCGATGTCCGACGCGTCGAGCGAAATCTCCGTACCGGGCGACGGCACGGGCAGTACCGACACCACCGCCGATTCCGGAATCGCGCCACCGGCCGCGGATCCCATCGATCCCGGTGCCGGCCAGGCCACCGTGACAGAATCCACGACGGCCACGACGACGGATACCTCGGCGCCGGCCTCGACTGCGGCCTCGGCCGGCGCGAGTTTCTCTGCCACGGCGAGCCTTTCGATCCAGATCTTGCCCGGCGTGCCGGATCCGGGCGCGGTCGTCTCACCACCGATATTCACGGCCCCTACGACTTCGGTGGAGACATCGACGGTGACGGTAACTGCCGATCCGAGGACGGCGACCACGACTGTGCCGGCCACGACGGTGCCGACCGCCACTCTGCCTTCCACGGGAGTGCCGGCCGCCACCCTGTCGACCACCACGACTACGGCACCGGCCGGCACCACGACGACGGCAGCCAGGGGCACGACAACCAAGTCCGCGACAGCATCCGCGAGTACCACGATCGCGGCGAGTTCGACGACTTCCACGTCGCCGGAGGTCGCCACGACACCCGGAGCGACCACATCGACAAGGCCCACAACGACCACGACGTCGGCGACGAAACCTCCGATGCCGACGAAGTCGGCGCGTCCGACGACTCCGTCGATCGCACATCCACCGGCCACATCACCGAAACCCGCAGCGGGATAGGTGATCACGCGATCGTGGGTGCGCTCGCTCGAGCATCGGCGGTTGTCGCCGGATCCTGCGCACCTAAGCCGGCGAATGGGCCTCCGGCTGCCAGTCGTACACGACCGTGGTGCGCAAAACGATGTCCTGCAGCGAATACCGGCGCGGATCGACCACCACCCAGAACAATCCGACCGCGAACATCACGCAGAACACCGCCCGCACCAAAGCCCGCGGCCATCCCACGAGTTCGCCGCCGCGGGTCACCACCCGCAGCCCCATCATCACGGCGCCGACGGTGCGACCACTCACGGCCCAGCATCCGGTGAGATACAGCACCGACACCACGATGAATATGCCTGTCGACATCACCGCACCGGCGTCCGGCCAGGTGAAATCCTGCGGTGAGAACAGCAGCCGAGCGAACGCCAGGCACAGGTAGATCGCGGCCATGATCGCCAGGACGACGGCGACGTCGACCCCCGATGCGATCGACCGCGTCACGATTCCGGCGGGACGGTGCGCAGGGGCACTCACTCCGCGCCCGATTCGGACGGTGCTCGCCGGAGCAACTTTCCGACGAACCCCGCGACGGCATCGTCCGCGTGCATCCCCTGGCTCCGGATGCCGAGAACTGCCTCCGCGGACATCGAGTCGGTGGATTCGCGGATGATCCGAGGTAGATCGACACCCTCGATCACGCTGTCGGCCAACCCGACCAGATCGACCCGCCCGATGATCTTGTCGACATCGATCCGTTCGGCCACCGCGTCGAGATCCACGTTGTCGACGACGAGCTCCGTGAGGTCGACAGCGCCGACCGCGGTCCGCACGATCCGGCCGACCACCGCACGCAGCACCCGTTCGGTGAGGTCGTCGACGGCCTCCAGGGTGTCCGCGCCCCGCTGTTCCAGCTCCGCGAGCACCGGCTCGACGCCCGGCACCCGCCGCGCGACGCCGAACCCGAAACCCAGCACGCGCCCAGCAGCTCCGCCGACCCTCGCGGCGGCTCCCGCCACCAGGTTCACCGGCCTCGACATCGGGGTGCCGTCCACATCACCATCAAACTCGCTCGATACCGGATAGGTATGCCTTTCGGGTTATTCGGTGTGCGGACGTCGGCCGAGCTCGGCCGACCGCGGGCGTGGTTCCCGCTGCCAGATCCGGCGGGACGTCGACAGCGTGTCGCTGCCCAGCCCCGGTGGGTTGGTCCAGATCCGGCGAATCCGTTCGGTGGTGTCGAAACGCGGCCATCCGGGGTCGCCGGTCGCCGCGAAGGCGATGAAGGCGTTGCGCATCGCAGCCGAGAGGCCGGCGAAGTCCGGGGGAATCTCCGGTCCGATGCTCGATGGCGGCTGGTCGATCAACTCACCACACTCGCCGACCCGCGCGACGCCGAATCGACTGTGCGCGAAGTACTTCGGAGCATGATCCCCGGAGCAGCCATCGCCGCCGCGGCCGAACCTCGACCCGACGACAGCTGGCGCATCCAGGTGATGGCCTGGCTCGCCGTGGTCAACCGAGCCGCGCGAAATCCGGAGATGTCGGCCCGCCTGTCCGCCGGCTCCGATCGACTCGCGGCCGCCATCGCGGCCGCCCTCCCCGCGACGGCAACCGGCCAATCGGGCGATGATGCGCTGCGCACCGCACGCGGACTCCTGTCCCTCGTCGAGGGCCTCCTCCTGCAACTGGCACGCGGGGACATAGACCCCGGCGAAGCCGCCACGGTGTGTGGTTATTGTGACGGCCATTGGCGTGCTGTGCTCGTTGTCGAGTTGTGGAAGCCGTCGAATGGGCGCGTGTGTGCGCAACGGAAACCCGGTCGGTGCAGGTGCCGGTGATCACTGCTCGTTGTGCGCGGCTATGCCGCGCTGCGTGATGAGTTCGTCGAGGATCGCCTGCACGGTTTGGGGGCCGCTGTAGTGGTAGCCCTGCACCAGCGAGAAGCCAAGGTCGGTGAGCACTGCCGCTTGGTGCGCGGTCTCGACCCCTTCGGCGATGACCTCCATGTCGAGCGCGGTGCTGAGCGCCTTGATCACCCCGAGCAGCGGTGGCGCGGGTGAGTCCGCGGTGATCGCCGCGACGAAGGACCGGTCCACCTTGAGGATGTCCGCTAGAATGGCCGCCAGCCTGCTCAACGATGAGTAACCGGCGCCGAAGTCGTCGATAGCGATGCGTACGCCGGCGTTCCGCAAGGCGCTCAGGTTGTCGATCGCGTTCGGTGACTCGGCCTCCAACTGCGTCTCGGTGACCTCGAGCACCAGCTGCCCAGCGTGCCAGCCGGTGCTGCGCAGAATACTCCGTACCCGATTGCCGTAATCGCTGTCGGCCAGCTCCAGACCGCTGACATTGACGTTCAGCGTGAGGTCGAGATCTGCGACAATTCTCCGCAGCGTGACTGCGTCCACACAGGCCCGGCGTAGTACGGCCTGGTCCAGGTCGGCAATCAAGTTGTACTCCTCCGCGGCGCGGATCACCTCGATCGTGCTGAGGCCAGGCTCGGTGGCCGAAGACCAGCGCAGCAACGCCTCCACACCGACCACCTTGTCGCCGAGCGGCAGGCTGACGATCGGTTGGTACCGGACTTCCAGGTTGTTGTCTTCCGCGATGGCCCGGCGCAGTTCCTCAGCCAGGGCAACGCGCTGCCGGGATTCCAGCCTGGTCTGGTTGGGACCTGCCTGCTTGGCCCGATACCGGCCCACATCGGCCCGGCTGACCAGCATCGACGCCGGTTCACGCGGCTGCCATGACGTGACGCCGGCGGAGCAGCCGGTAGTTGTCGCCGCGCGCATGCGGTCGGTGAGCCCGACCGCGGCCCGTTCGGTCGTGTCCGGCAGCAGCACCGCGAACAGGTCGCCACCGAGCCGGGCCAGCGTCTGTTCCGGCGTCAACAGCTCACTCCAGGTGTCGGCGACGTGCTGCAGCACCGCATCGCCCGTGGGCTGGTCGAGGTGGCCGTTGTCGTCAGTCTGGAAGCGGTCCAGGTCGGCCAACACCAGCGCGGGGCGTTGGCCGAGCCGCCCGGCCTTGGCGATCTCGGCGTTCAGCAACCGATCGAAACCGCGCCGATTGAGCAGGCCGGTGAGCACATCGATGTCGGCTTCTGCGGCTCTGCGGGCCACAATCGTGACCACCACACCGACCATCACGGTCACCCCGGCCGCGATCACCCCGGTCCACCATTGCAGGTGCTCGCGCGTGCCCAACACCGCCATGCAGCACACCACGGCGAACCCGATCTCCAGGCCGGTGACGTACGTGCTGAAGAAGAACGCGGCATCGCACGCAACGAACACGTATATCGACGACAGCGTGACCGCGGCGGTGTCGCCGGGGAGCCAATGAATGGCAATGGTGATCAGCACGGTCCCGAGCGATACCAAGATCGGGTGCGCACGCACCGGCATCCGCTCACCCACCAGATACACCAGGATGCCGGTGAGCACCGCGACCAGCGCTGCCCCGAACACGACCGCGCGACTACCCGGCCCGTCGCCTGTCAGTGCGGTCACCACGGCAGCGAGCAGTCCGCCGACGAAAAAGAAGGCCCCAGTAGTCCTGGACATAAGGCTCGCTGTTGCCACCACTGATGCCGCCCGCGCCCGAGTACGGGAACCACCCCGGGTTCCGACTCCTCGCATCTCTCCAGACTAGCCACACCATCAGGGTCGGAATACCCAGGTCGGAGCACTAGCCGAGCCTTAACCGGGTACGGCCGGATACGTATCGGGCAAGTGGCCGCCAGCAGAAAGTGCCAGCAGATCTAGTACCAACACCACGCAACGTGTTCGCGCAATGCCATACAGCGAAGCAGTCGCATGTCGATGACCTGCGGCTGCTTCGGTGGGTGGAGCTAAGGGGAATCGAACCCCTGACCTTCTCGATGCGAACGAGACGCGCTACCAACTGCGCCATAGCCCCGTGGCTCGTTTCCGGGCCAACGGAGGAGAACTTTAGCAGGTGGCGGCCGGAGATTCCGAATCGGCTGGTCGATGTGGGGAAATGCGGGGTCGTGGACGTAGCTGGTGATGCCGCCCTCCGGGAGAGCCTGGCCGAGTTTGCGCGGCGCGCGCAGATACAG